>JAZKYB010000001.1:0-6130 GCA_045611905.1 Acutalibacteraceae bacterium
AGGGAAAAGAATGTTTAACGCGAAAATTGATAAGATTTTTTCTTCACCAATGGGGCGTGCAATGGAAACGGCCGAACCCGCTTGCAGAATGCTTGGGTTAGAAAAAAATATTGAAGAATGGACACACGAACTTGGGGTTGAAAGAATTACACCATTCCCTGATGGCAACCCAAAGTCTATTGCCTTTATTCAAAATACATATTTTTTAGAAAATGGTGCTAATGATTTATCTTATAAAGATTCGTTTGATTGCCCGGGTATAAATCAGTCGCAAATGAAGTTGGCGGCAAGTTATATTGAAGAACACGGCAAGGATTTTCTTGAGCGTCTTGGATACCGTGAAGAAAACGGTGTTTACCGCATTTTAAAAAATAATGAAGAACGTGTTGCGTTGTTTTGCCATGTTGGTTTTGCAAAAACCTGGCTTTCATCATTACTTCACATACCGTTTCATATAATGTGGGCTTCGTTTAATTATACTCATACGGGTGTAACGGTTATTGAATTTAAAAATAATGAAAACGGCATAACCGCACCAAAATGTCTTTGTTATTCTGATATATCACATTTATATTTAGAAAACCTGGACACAAGGTATAACAACAAAATCGAATTGTAAATTTCTATGTTTATAAGAATGCTGACACATACTTTTTAAACATATATAATGAATATAAGTTATATGACCAAGAAAATGAATTTACATAAAAAAGAACACCTAACTAGGTGTTCTTTTTTTGTTTGGAATTAAATATAAAACCAAAACCAAAGTTGATATTATTAAAAGCAAAACAGTCACAACGCAAATTTGATTTAATATGTCTTGCAAATATTTGTTTATAAGATTATAAAGTGCAGAGGCCTCGACAGGTATGCGGTTTATAAGGTCGTTCAATTTAATGAATAAAACCAAAAACAAATAAAGTAATCCATTGCCACCAAAGGCGGAAAAAGTGTAAAATAAAGTTTTTTTGCGGTTTGACTGCAAGAAATATATGAATATAATAATGCCAACTGATAAAATGGATGTGGCAACTAAGCCGATAAGCGCCACTTTTTTGTATTTTGCAACCAAGTTAAAAAACTTGGGCACAAGCTTCACCTTAACCGATAAGTTATATTCATCCATACAACTGTTTACAAGGTCGTTTATGTTTTGTTCTAATTCTGCCTTTGAAATAATACCCCAATCGTTTTGAAAGGCATAATCGCTAATGATATTGTGCACCTTTTCTTTTAACAGCGAAGTGTCAATAGTTTGGTTTGTATATGCATTTTTAAAATACTGGCGGCTGTCAGTTTTGATTTGTTCTTCGGTTAAAAGGGCCAAAAGTTTGCTTCGGTCTTCCATACCGCAAATTGAAGCAAGGTTGTCCCACTTGTTATAAATTTCTTGCTTCAAGGGGGTTATATATTCGCTTTTTAAAATTGCATTATCAATTGTTTGTGGGTTTGCAACCGTTGAAAGAAAAATGCCGCAAAAGATTGCGCCAAAAATGGTGAAGGTTAGAAATAATGCCAAAACATACGAAATTAACGACGGTAATTTATTGCTTTTCATTATTTTGTCACCCCTTTGTCAATAAGTGGGCCTGAAAAATAATCCGCGCAAACGAAAAAGCGTTTTTTAACATTACCAAGCGCAGTTTTTTCATAATAGCATGTGTAAAGCACAAGGTTTTCGTCTTGGCGTGAAAGGTTATAAACGCTGTTATCTTTTGCGGAATGAACACCCGTGTAATTCACCTTATACAAATACACGCCATAGGTGGTGGTGACCTTTATAAAATCCCCAACCTTGACCTTGTTTAAATTCTCAAAGTGGCGGTTCACGTGCGCGGCAACGATTGTTGTGCCACCATAACCAATAATAGTGCTACCGATATATTGGCAAGCACCACGCCAAAGCGCACGTTCGCTGTCACCATAAATTAAAGGGCATAATATATCTGCAGAATGAATTTCAATTTCACCATAAACCTTTTCATAGGTTGGAAACTTTATGTTTTTAATATTAACCGTACCCACCTCTTGTGTGGACGGCTCGAACATATTGTCCGCATCATATTGGCCGTAATCTTCGGTGCGCATAAATAAAATACTGCCGTAACCGATTATATCGCCGACTGAAAAATTTAATACAAGCAAAAGAGTCAGTGCCAATATAAAAGCAAAAGCCAATGGGGTTATAATTAACCTCATCGGCTTTTTAACATCTTTTGTGATGCGGGTAACTTTTTCCCTAAATTTCATTATTTAACAAAAAGAGCTTTTTTCTTTGCAACAATTATTAAATAAGCAACGCCTGCAAGAACAACAACTGAAACAGCGGTAATTACTACAGCGCTTGTTACACTGAAGTCTTCACCGGTGGTTTTAATAACAGGTGTGTTTTCAAAAGCAACAACGCCCTTAGCGTCTTTAATTATTACTTTGTGGTCAGCCGGTGAATAGGTTAAAGTAAGGTCAACTTCTTGACAAGCTTTTTTACCAAGTTCAAGAACATTTTCTTTAGCAATGGCGTCCATTGACTTTAAGTTGTAAACCTTGCCGGTAAAGTTTGCTTTGTCGCCTTGTTCTTTAATGATTTTCTTGCCTTCTTCAATAAAGCTTAAAATGTTTTCTTTTTCAGCGTCGGTCATATCAATTGTGTTGAAGTAATTTTCAGCAGCGGTAATATATTCGGTAGGAATTGAAAAAGACCAACCATTTTTGCCAAGAGCTTCTTTAGATTTAAGTGCATCAAGAACGGCCTTTTCGTTGGCATTGATGCCGGTTGCAGCATTAACGGTTAAGCATAAAGAGAACGCTAATGTTAATACCATAACCAAGCAAATGATTTTTTTCATATTAAATACCTCCAAGTATTAAATATTATATCTTAAATTAAATCATATCATAACCAATATTTATTGTCAATAAAAAACAACTGAAAATAAAAATAGACCTTGAATAATAACAGGGTCTATTTTATAATTGTTGTAAGTTTTGTCGAATAATGTCGTTATTTGTCGATAAATAATTTGTCCGTTATGCTTTTAAAAGCAAAAATTATAATTGCCAAGAACAAAAATGTTGCGGCAACAATAAAAAATGGAAGATAGTGCTTGCCTGAAATTAAGGTGATTACCGAAATTATAAGACAGGAAATGGACATATATTTCAAAAGTTTTGTATCTTTTTCTTTGTTAAAGCAGTTATCACGAATATTTTTTAATATTTTGCGAAGAGAAAGCAAAATAACAGCGGTAAAAGGCGCACAGGGATAGCAGGTTGCCATTATGGTTGTGGCAAGTGTTTCGTTGCGGCCGGATAATTGAACATACCAAGTTACAAGCCAAGGTAGCATTGCCGCAAAGCCGATAAGCACCACCAATGCCGCGGTTGTTAAAAATATTGAAATTTTAATAGAATTAAGCTTGTTCATAGGAAAAACCCCCTTGCAAATTCATTATACAATAAAATTTTCGTTTTGTAAACGGGTACAGAGGTGAATATATAATAAAATATTTATTAAACCGTCCAATGTTGCTTTTGGCGGCAATTTCAACAATTGCAGTTTTGCTTGTTTATTTTTCGTTTTTCACGGCAATTGTATTTTCTGCTTTATGCATAATTTTAATGTTTGTTTTAATTTGCAAAAAGCAAAGGGGCACACTTGTTTTTTGTGGTGTGTTATTGCTTTTGACCGTTTTATCGGCATCGTTTAAAATAGGTGAAATTGACCGTTTTGAAAAACTTGACGGTGTAACCGCAAGCGGTGAATTTGTTTGTGTGCAACGGATGGATGCAGGTCAAACATCTGCCATCACGGCCGAAGTTAAAAATTGTGATTATTTAAAAGCAAATGATAAGGTTTTACTTTATTATAATGGCCCCGAAATTTCGGCGGGGCAGTCATTTAAAGGTGTGGTTGAACTTCAAGAATTTAGCAATACAATCAAATTAAATTATTATTCTCAAGAAATTTTCATAAAGGGTGATTTAAGCCAAATAGTTTTAACAAACGATAAAGATTTTATATTAAATGGTATTTTTAAGGTTAAAGAAAATATAAAAACTGCAATTTTTAACGGCTTTGGTTTGGAAGAGTCATCAACAATGTTGGCGCTTTTAACGGGGGACAAAAGTTATTTCAGCGATAACTTTTATAACAATGTAAAAGCGTCCGGCGTGGCGCATGTAATGGTTGTGTCGGGTATGCATCTAGCTATTATTGTGTCCTTTTTAACACATATTCTCAACAAACTGTTTTATAATCGATATTTAAAGGCGTTTATAATTTTTGCAACGGTTATGACCGTGTTTGCAGTTTGTGGGTTTACTATGTCAATGCTAAGGGCGGGTATAACATATATTTTAATTTCTGTTGCACTGCTCTTAAACCGACAAAGTAAAAGCGAAAATAATTTGGGCACGGCTGTCAGCATTATTTTGCTTTTCAACCCGCTTATAATTTTTAATGTTGCTTTTCAGTTATCGGTGTTGTCTACTTTTGGCATTCTTGTGGTGGCTATTCCAATTATTGAATTTATAAAACAAAATGAAATAATAAAGTCAAAACTTTTATTCGGTTTGTTGTCATCGGTAATTATAAGTGTTGCGGCGTTGATTTTCACCCTGCCAATAACCATATCAATTTTTGGGTATGTTTCTAATATGTCGGTGGTTACAAATCTTTTAATTTCTTTGCCTGTAACCGTGGCAATATGCCTTTGTATTGTTGGTCTTGTTATACCGGCGCTAAGACCAATTTTGTTCTGTGTTACAAATTATATTATAAGGTATGTTAATTATGTGATAAACACATTAGGCGAAGTAAGCTTTGCCATATCCGCCTTGCCGAAATGGGCAATAATTTTAGCAATTATTGCAATATTTTTAATTTTATTTGGTTTGCTTGCTTGTGCAAACCAAAATAATGTGTTAAAATTAAAAGGTATACTTAGCAAAAAAATCAAAGAAGGCGGGGGAAAACGCAAATGGCAATCGTTAATGAAGAAGCGCTCAAAAATGTAATTAAAACTGACAAAAGTAATATTTTTGTTTTGTTTGGTGAAGATGGTTATTTAAAAAAGCTTTATGTTGATAAAATAACAAAACCCATCGCCGATTTGGACGATATTTTTAATTACCAAAGGTTTGAAAACGAATCTTCATTGCAAGAAGTTTATGACGCTGTTTTGCAGTTCCCCGTTTTAAATGATAAAAAATGCGTAATTTTAAGGGATTATGATTTTGTTTCGGCATCTTCTTCTGATTTTGAAAAGCTGTGCACCCTTATTTGCGAAGTGCCCGAAAGCACAGTGTTTATTTTGTGGTTTGATGCTTTTTCTTTTGATTATAAAAAGGGAAGGTTTAAAAACATTTTAAAAGTGTGCGAAGATGTTAATGCTTGTGTGGTTAATTTAGAACATCGCCGCACGGCCGAACTTGAAAAAATGCTTTTAAACGGCGCAATAAAGCGTGGTTGTAAAATGGAGATTACTGCGGCAAGATATTTAATTGAAACTGCGGGGGACGATATTGACACTTTAAGCCACGAACTTAATAAGCTTTGCACCTTTGTGGATGGCGGCGTGGTTACCAAAGAAACGGTGGAAAATGTTTCGGTTAAAACGGTGGAATCCGATATTTATCGCCTTGCCGACAAAATTTTAAAGTGCGATTTACAAGCGGCGTATTCCGACCTTTTGGACCTTTTCTTTATGCGGGTTGAACCTATTATAATTTTATCAACCATAACTGCAGTTTATGTGGACATGCACCGTGTTTTAAGTGGCAAAGGTCATGCATATCAAAATGATAAGATTGCAAGTGATTTTGGTTATGGCAACCGTGCATTCACTTTAAAGGATGCAACAAAAAACCTTAAAAACTTTGATTTCAATAAGCTTCAATTAAGTTTTAAAGCCCTAAGTGATGCTGATAGCCAGTTAAAATCTTTCAGCGGTAATGACCGCACCGTTTTAGAAGAACTTATAGTTAAACTTGGTGCGTTAACGGACGAATTTAGCGAAAAACTTAATAAACTTATTAAAGACGAAGAAAACTTTAAGTTCGTTGTGGGTACCGTTGATAGGGCAAAGTATTGCAGAGAGGTTTTACTTACCGATATGGAAGATTTAAG
>JAZKYB010000002.1:0-7873 GCA_045611905.1 Acutalibacteraceae bacterium
AACCGCACAGCCGGTGAAATGCGCCATTATTTTGATAAATTTGGCGGTAATCTTGGTCAGTCGGGTTCAGTTATGTTTATGTTTGACCGCAAAGGTATTATTGTTATTGAAAGCGAAGGCCTCAGTGAAGATACCGTTATGGAAGATGCCTTAGAAGCCGGCGCTGAAGATTTTGAATTTGACGGTGAAATTTTTGAAATTTCAACCGCCCCAAATGATTTAGGTCTTGTGCGTGATGCGCTCGAAGGTAAAGGTTATTCTTTTGTGTCTGCCGAAGTTGCTTATGTGCCCCAAACCATGAGCAGTATTGACGACCCTGATATGGTTGTAAAAATGGAAAGACTTATTGATATGCTTGAAGAAAATGATGATGTTCAAGCAGTTTGGCACAACTGGGAAATGCCTGAAGAATAAGGTAAAATTTACGGTCGGGAAACCGACCGTTTTTTATTTTACAATTTTCCACAAAATAACAGTAAAAAAACTGCATTTTGGGTTGAAAATAGGAAATATGTGTTGTATAATACAATATATACAGTTCTTGGAAGGATGTTTTTTCTATGTTAAAAAAGTTTTTTGCGGCAGTTTTATGCCTTGTTGTTTTGTGTTTTGCAGGTTGTAATGAAACCGCAAATAACCCCGTTGAAGACATTGAAAGCACCCCGCCAGAACCCGTTGTATATGTTAACCCTTTAACAGGTATTGAAGATATAGAAGATGAAGATGTTTTAAACCGCCGCCCTGTTGCAGTAATGATTAATAATATATCGGTTGCACAAAAGGTGCAAACAGGTTTAACTAAAGCCGATATCGTTTATGAAACCGAAGTTGAAGGCGGTATAACACGACTTTTGGCAGTTTTCAAAGATATTTCAAAGGTTGAACAATTTGGAACAGTTCGTTCGGCTCGTTATCCTTATGTTGATTTAGCAATGGGACACGATGCTATTTATGTTCACCATGGTCAAGATAATACATATTGCAAGCCACACCTTAAAGACACACAAGCGTTTACACTTGACACTAATAATGCGGGCAAGCGTGTTAAAAACGGTCTTGCATCTGAACATACCCTTTATGGCGACGGTGCAAAACTTTGGAACCATTTTGAAACTAAGACTAAATTTGATTTAGATATTGATAAGGTTAAAACCTGGCAAAATTTTGCAGCGGCTGACAAAACAGTTGCTTTTGAAAGCGTTGCAAATACTGTAAGTGTTCCTTTTTCAAACAGTTATAAAACTGTGTTTAAATATGACGCCGAAAAAGGTAAATATGTAAGATATTTTAAAGATACACTTCGTAAAGATTACGTAACGGACGAAAGCGAATGTTTTGAAAATGTATTTGTTTTAATTACTTCAATAACTGACTATCCTGACGGTTACCACAGAAAAGTTGATTTAACTTCCGGCGATGGTTATTATTGTGTAAACGGCACTTATATGCCAATTCGTTGGAGCAAGGGTGACGCTTCAAGCAGCATTAAGTTTACCGACTTAAACGGACAAACCTTGGAAGTAAGCCCGGGAAATTCTTGGGTGTGCATTGCTAAAAAGGGCACTAACGTTACCTTTCAATAAAAATTTTAAATAAAAGTCGCAATTGCGGCTTTTATTTTTTGTTGTTTTTTGTAATAAGTCACAATTGATATTATAATATTTTGGGTATATAATCTTATGCGGTAAAAAAACTATTTTATAGAGGCGTATTATTTATGCAAATTTTAGTAACTCTTTCAATTGCTATTGTAGCGGGTCTTTTAATGTCCCGTGTGACAAAGCTTTTCAAATTGCCGGCTGTTACGGCATATCTTATTGCAGGTCTTATTGTTGGGCCTTATCTTTTAGGCGGTATTAATTTTTCATTTTTAAATATGGGCTTTTCTCATATTGGCTTTTCACCTGAAGACTTTGGCCTTTCAGGTGGCGAAAAAAATACAGCGCTTGAACTTTTTAGTAATGTAGCACTTGGCTTTATTGCTTTTGCCATTGGTAATGAATTTAGAGTAACCGACCTTAAAGCTATTGGCAAACAGGCCTTTGTTATTGGTATTTTACAGGCGGTTGCGGCAACCGTATTGGTTGATATAGCGCTTGTTGGCTTACACTTTTTAATGCCAAATGTTTTGTCGGTTTCAAATGCAATTATTTTGGGTGCAATTGCATCTGCAACAGCCCCCGCAGCAACCTTAATGGTTGTAAGACAATATAAAGCAAAAGGTAAGCTTACTGATTTGCTTTTGCCAATTGTTGCTTTAGATGACGCAGTTGGTCTAGTAATATTTTCTGTGTCCTTTGGTGTTGCCCGTGCTATTGAAAACGGTGAAATAAGTGTAATTTCAATGATTGTAAACCCTTTAATTGAAGTTGTATTATCATTGGCGTTTGGTGCTTTTATGGGCTGGATATTTACAATTTCAGAAAAGGTTTTCCATTCAGGTTCAAAGCGTATGTCAATGTCTATCAGCTTTGTTTTGCTTACCGTTGCAATTTCAATGATTAAAATTGAAATTGGCGAAATACATATTGGTTTCTCATCACTTTTGGTTTGCATGATGCTTGGTACGGTATTTTGCAATTTGTGTGATTTTTCTGCAGATATTATGGACCGTGCAGACAAATGGACAGCGCCACTTTTTGTAATGTTCTTTGTGTTAAGCGGTGCCGAACTTCGCCTTGATATTTTGGCTGATGTTTGGGTGCTTATTATAGGTGCGGCTTATATCATTACACGTTCAATTGGTAAATATATTGGTACATTCTTCAGTGCAAAGCTTGTTAAGTGCGAACCTAATATTCAAAAATATTTAGGTATCACCTTGCTTCCGCAAGCGGGTGTTGCGCTTGGTATGTCTGCTATCGTAATTTCAACATTAGGTAATGATGGCGTGCTGGTTAGAAACATTATTTTGTTTTCAGTTTTAATTTATGAACTTGTTGGTCCTATGCTTACTAAAATTGCTCTTACAAAAGCAGGCGATATTAAAGAAAAGACAACAGAGGGCTTTAACCGTAAAGAATTTTTGGAAAAACAAAATACAAAATAAAAAAAATCCCCGTAACTTCGGTTACGGGGAATATTTTTTTACACATCAAGTGAACAAATATCTTCAATGGTTTCGCGTTTTACGGCGATGTAATCGCCCTTGTCTGAAAGCATTACAACAGGTGGGCGGGGAATGCGGTTATAGTTTGAAGCCATTGAATAATTATATGCGCCGGTTGTTAGCACGGCCAAAATTTCGTTTCTTATTGGTTTTGGAATTAAAACATCGTTTTGAATAATATCGCCTGATTCACAGCATCTGCCGGCAATGGTTGCTTTAAAGTTGGCCGTGTCATTAGCACGGGAAGCAAGCATTACGGTATATGGGGATTCATAAAGGGCAAAGCGCGGGTTATCGGGCATACCGCCGTCAATTGAAACATAATTTTTATAACCCTTAATTTCTTTAACCGAACCAACGGTGTAAAGTGTCATGCCTGCATCGGCCACAATGCTTCGGCCGGGTTCCATCGCGATTTTGGGAACACCGATTTTAAGTTCGCTACACTTTTGGTTAATGGCGTTTGCTACTTCGCCGATTTTTTCATCTAAATTAAGTGCGGGTTGGCTTTCAAGATATTTTACACCAAAACCACCGCCTAAATTTAAAATATCGGCTGCATAATTTTGTGTGGTTTTAATGTGTGCGATAAATTCAAGCATTAACTCTGCTGCCATAATAAACGGGTCAGATTCAAAAATTTGCGAACCAATATGGCAATGGAAACCGCAAAGGCAAATATTTTCGCATTTTAAAATGGTTTCTACCGCTTCGTCAGCCATGCCTGTGGCAATTGCAAAACCAAATTTAGAATCAACATTGCCGGTTGAAATTTTTTGGTGTGTGTGGGTGTCAATACCGGGGGTTATGCGTAAAAGCGCCTTTTGAATTATACCTTTTTCTTTTGCAATAAGGTTTACGGCTTCAATTTCTTCAAAGCTGTCAATTACAAAATAACCAACACCGCTGTCAATTGCAAAAGCAATGTCATAATCGGTTTTATTATTTCCGTGGAAAAAGCAATGAGACAAATCAAAGTTTGCGGCTTTTGCGGTGTAAATTTCACCTGCTGAAACCACATCAATGTTCATTCCTTCATCCTGCATAATGAGATAAATTTGCTTTGCCGAAAAGGACTTACTTGCAAATTCGGGAGCAGAACCCTTTGGAAAATATTTTGAAAAAGCGGTTTTATATTCTTTTATATGTTCGCGTATTTTGTTTTCATCCATAAGGTAAAGTGGTGTGCCGTATTTTTGGGCTAAGTCCACCGTGTCAAACCCTGCAAAGCAAAGATGACCTTTTTCATTTACCGTAATGTTGTTGCAAATCATTAAAAAACTCCTAAATTAAATGTTAATTCCTGCTTTTTTCATTTCTTCAAATAAAACGGCACGGTGTGCGTCTTCCATTGGGGTTAACGGTAAACGCAAATAATCTTCACACCAACCCATTTTTGCCATTGCGGCTTTAACGGGAATGGGGTTAACTTCACAGAAAAGGGCGTTTATAAGCGGTATGTAATCAAGCTGCATTTTTGTTGCGGTTTTAAGGTCGCCTTCAAAAAACTTTTTGCACATTAAAGCGCTTTCTTTTGGTAAAATGTTTGAAAGCACCGAAATGCAACCCTTGCCGCCAAGTGACATAATTGGAATGATTTGGTCATCATTACCGGAATAAATATCGATTTTATCACCGCAAAGGTGTGCGGTTTCGGCAATTTTTGAAATGTTACCGCTTGCGGCTTTAAGACCAACAATATTCGGATGTTCGGCCAATTTTGCAACGGTTTGTGGTTCTAAACCAACACCTGTGCGTGAAGGAACATCATATAAAATAACAGGAACGGTTGAATAGTCGGCAATTTGGGTGAACATTTTAATAAGACCGTTTTGGGTTGCCTTATTATAATAAGGTGTAACAACCAAAATGGCATCTGCCCCCGCTTCACAAGCGCAACGGGTAAGGTCAAGCGCATATAAAGTGTCGTTAGAGCCGGCACCCGCAATTATAGGAACACGCTTGTTTGCGTGTTTAACGGCAAAAGCAATAGCGTCACGGTGTTCGTCGTCGGTCATAGTGGATGCTTCACCGGTTGTGCCGCACACTACAATAGCGTCGATACCTTGTTCTATTTGCCAGTCAATAAGCTTGCCAAATGCATCATAATCAATACCGTTTTCGGTAAGTGGGGTGATAATGGCGGTTGCCATACCTTCAAAAACTGTTTTTTTCATTTTTAAACACATCCTTAAAATAATGAATAAAAAAATAGCCGATTGCTCGACTACCAAAAAACACAACAAAACACAAAGATATTGTTATAATTTTGATAGCACTCCGCAAATGCGACAGTAAAGCGGATATTATTCCGAATTACCAAGAAAACTGCCTGCCGACAATTTCTTTCGGCGACTGCCCCTTTCACAGTCACATCTCTCCGCCGAGATTAACATTGACTGATACTTTTGACACATCGCGCCTCTATCTTGCTTTAAAATGTACCACATAAACCTTGCTTTGTCAAGCAAAAGCAAAAAAATTATCTTGTTTAAAACTTATAAATATGATATATTAAAGAAAAACCTTATTTGGAGGATGTTTAAATGGAGAGAGAAAAGCTTTCAAGTCGTTTGGGCTTTATATTGCTTTCGGCCGGTTGTGCAATTGGCATAGGTAATGTATGGAAATTCCCTTGGATGGTGGGACAATATGGCGGCGCAATTTTTGTGCTTATTTATTTGTTCTTCCTTGTTGTTATGGGTCTTCCTGTTATGACAATGGAATTTGCACTCGGCCGTGCTTCACAAAAAAGCCCTGCCGCAATGTACAAGCAGTTAGAGCCAAAAGGTTCAAAATGGCATTGGCACGGTTATGCTGCTTTTGCAGGCAACTATATTTTAATGATGTTTTACACCACCGTTACCGGTTGGATGATTAACTACTTCGTTAAAATGGCAAAGGGTGATTTTGTTGGCTCTACAACCGAAACCGTTCCGCAAATATTTGGCGATATGGTTTCCGACCCTGTTCAAATGGTGCTATTTATGGCTATTGCCGTTATTATCGGTATTGGTGTTTGCGCTTTGGGTGTAAACAAGGGTGTTGAAAAGGTAAGCAAATATATGATGCTCGCCCTATTGGCAATTATGGTTGTACTTGCAATAAACAGTTGTTTCCTTAATGGCGGCAGCGAAGGTCTTAAATTCTACTTGTTGCCCGACTGGAACAAGTTTATTAGCAACAACCCCGGCTCTGTTGTGGTTGGCGCCATGAATCAGGCCTTCTTTACCTTGTCACTTGGTATCGGTTCAATGGCTATTTTTGGTAGTTATCTTGACAAAAAGCGTTCACTTTTGGGTGAAGCAATCAATGTTGCTTCATTAGATACCTTTGTTGCATTTACTTCAGGTCTTATTATTTTCCCTGCAGCATTTGCATTTAATATTCCTGTTGATGCAGGCCCAAATCTTATTTTTATCACATTGCCAAATGTGTTCAACAATTTGCCGGGTGGCAGAATTTGGGGTACACTCTTCTTCGTATTTATGTCCTTTGCGGCACTTTCAACCGTTATTGCGGTATTTGAAAACATTATTGCTTGCAGTATGGATATGTTTAAGTGGGGCCGCAAAAAAGCATGCCTTATAAACGGCATTGCACTTTTCGTGCTTTCACTTCCTTGCGCACTTGGCTTTAACGTTTGGTCAGGTTTCGTTCCCTTTAAGGCGGGCACAAACTTCTTAGATTTGGAAGACTTTGTAGTTAACTTTATTATGCTTCCTGTTGGCGCATTCCTATTTATTGTTTTCTGTACCTGGAAATTTGGCTGGGGCTGGAAAAACTTTAAGGAAGAAGCAAACACAGGTAAGGGCGCAAAGGTACAAAACTGGATGCGCATTTACATGCAATTCATTTTACCTGTTTTCGTGCTTGTAATTTTGGTTTACGGTCTTTTAACATTTGAATATACCGACGGTAAAACAGGCATTGATTTAATAGTTGCTTTGTTTAAATAGAATAAAATACGGGGTGTTTAACACCTCGTATTTTTTGTGCTATATTTTCTTGAAAAAAACGGTCAAAAATGGTATATTAAATTTATAAGAAAGTTTTAAGGGGTTAAAACTATATGAAAACAAAGGTTAAAGTTAAAAGTTATAATGAAGCGCTTTTGGGGGTTGAAAAAAACCACAAAAAACCCATTAGGCCATTTTTTGTTATGCAAACCTTAATTCGCATTTTGTCTTTTTTTACGTTGTTACCGCTTGGTTTTAAATATAAAAAGGTTGGTATGGAAAAAATCGGCAAAAAAGAACCTTGGCTTATTTTAATGAACCATTCAGCTTTTGTTGATTTGCAAATTGCTTCAAAGCTTTTGTGGCCCAAACCATATAATATTATAATGACATCTGACGGGTTTGTGGGCAAAAATTTGCTTATGAAAACCATTGGTTGCATACCCACTCAAAAGTTTGTAAGTGACAGCGTTTTGGTGCGTGATATTTTTCACGCCGTAAAGAAAAACAAAACTTCGGTTTTAATGTATCCCGAAGCCAGTTACAGCTTTGACGGTACCGCCACCACCTTGCCCGAAAGTTTGGGCAAACTTATTAAAAAATTGGGTGTGCCGGTTGTGACCATTATCACAAAGGGCGCTTTTGCACACCAACCACTTTACAACAATTTGCAAAAAAGAAAGGTTAAAATTTCGGCCGAAATGGAATGCCTTTTAACCGCCGACCAAATTGAAAGTATGACCTTTGAAGAAATTAACGCTGTTGTTTTGGAAAAGTTTAAGTTCGATAATTTTAAATGGCAACA
>JAZKYB010000003.1:0-3012 GCA_045611905.1 Acutalibacteraceae bacterium
CAATTGCTGCAACCGAATAATCACGCACATAACCTGCATTGGCATAGGTTTGTGAGTTTGTTGGTTGGCCAAAATAAAAACCTGTTGAATAATTTCGGTGGCTAATTTTATTGAGTTCTTCCATAACCCATTCGGGACAAACCCATTCGCCGTCACAGTTTTTCAAACTGTCAAGTGCACCACGATAAGCATTGGTCACAACCGAAACATAATAATGCGATTTGGCCCTGCCTTCAATTTTAATACTGTCTACACCGGCATCACGAATTTGGTCTAAATACTGTGCCATACACATGTCGTTGGCGTTTAAAATATAGGTGCCTTTTTCGGTTTCGGTAATATCAAAATATTGTCCCGGGCGTTTTTCTTCCATAAGGGTATAGCTCCAACGACACGGTTGGGCACAGTCGCCACGGTTGGCATCACGACCTGTCATATAGCTTGATAAAAGGCAACGTGATGAATATGAAACACACATAGCGCCATGGGCAAACATTTCAATTTCTAAATCTTTTGGGGTGTTTTCACGAATTTCTTTAATTTCTTTAAGAGATAATTCACGCGCTAAAACAATACGCTTTGCGCCAAGGTTATAAAATGCATTAGCAGTTTCATAATTGCAAATGCCCGACTGCACGGAAATGTGCAAATCGACATTTGGCGCATATTTTTTTACCATCATAATTGTGCCTAAATCAGCGGCAATAATTGCGTCAACACCAATCTTATTTAAAAACTTTAAAAAGTCAGGGAGGCGGGGAATTTCATCGTTGTGTGGGATAGTGTTGCAGGTGACATGCACCTTAACACCATGGTCATGGGCATATTTTACACCTTTAATCAAATCTTCTTCGCCAAAGTTTGTGGCGGCGGTACGCATACCAAATTCTTCACCCGCAAGGTAAACTGCATCTGCGCCATAATCAACTGCTGCAATAAGGCGGGTTAAATCGCCCGCAGGGCACAAAAGTTCGGGTATATTATTTGTTATAATATTCATAAATCCAATTTCCGTTTTGTTTTAAATTTGCAATGGTTGCATTTTGTTCGGCATAGGTTTTGTGGAAATAAAACTTGCCGTTTTTATCGGTTACAAAGTAATAATAATCGCTACCTTCGGGGTTTAAAGCGGCATTTATGGCTTTAATACCGGGCGAACAGAGTGGACCGGGGGGAAGGTCGTTGATTTTATAAGTGTCGTATCTATCATCGTCTTGCTCGAATGAATCGCCATAAAAAATGGTTGGGGATGAGCCAAGAGTTGAAAAATTAGGGCTTTTAAGGCGGTTATAGAAAACGCCCGCAATTTTGGGTAATGCATCGGTGTCAACACCGGCTTCCATTTGAATTATGGATGCCATTGTTAAAATTTCGTGCATGCTGTAACCCATTTGTTCGGCCTTTTTATACATATCGTCTGTAATGCGGCTTTCGGTTTCTTTAACCATTTTTTCCACAACCAATTTTGCAGCGGCTTTCGAATCTTCAAGCTTATAAAATTCATAAGTTTCGGGGAAAAGATAACCTTCAAGTGCATAATAGGTAACTTTGTTTTTAGCACCTTCTAAAAGTTTAGTTTCTAATGCATAATCTTTTAAAGCATCTATAAAATCTTGCTTTTTGCAAACGCCTGCATTTTCTAAAATTGAAGCAATGCCCAAAACAGTAACCTGTTTGCCGTCAACGTTTTTAACAAAATCGTTAATACCTGTGCCTTCGGGAATAGTAACAGGTATTGTTGGGGCTTTTTCGCCCTGTGTCATTAACTTTTGGGCAATTTCTTCATAACTATTGCCTGTGTTAAATTCATAATGGCCATATTTAAATTGGCTTTCATAACCCTTGATTTTAGCAAAAACTCTAAAACCAAGTGGGGAAGATATAATACCTTCATCACCTAAAATTTCAGCAATTTGTGATGCATAAGTGCCTTTTTTAATTTCAATTTTAATGTCTTTACCGCTTTTGCTACCTGTAATATCAGAAATAAAGAAAGCCGAAACACCAACAACAGCGGCTAAAATAACTGAAATACCGCAAATGATTATAATTTTAAAATTCTTTTTCATTAAAAACCCTCAAATCAAATAAATTTCATTGTGTTTTTAAGTTTTTCTGTGTTTTTAATATCCGTAAGCTTGGTTAAAATTTCAAAACCAAACTGAAACGCGGCACCCGCACCCTTTGCGGTGATAATATTGCCGTCACACACAACAGGGGTATTTTGAATTTTAGCACCAATTAAATCGGCTTCAAAACCGTCAAAACAGGTTGCTTTTTTACCTTTCAAAATGCCTTTGTGACCTAAAATTGAAGGTGCGGCACAAATTGCACAAATAAGCAAATTGTTTTGAAGTGCATAATCAACAACTTTTTGTACGGTATTATCGTTTTCTAAATTTATTGTACCCGGCATACCGCCCGGTAATATAATGGCTTCAATGTTTTCAAAAACAACATCGTTGGTTTCAATGTCGCATATAACCGAAATATCGTGTGCACCAACAATTGTTTTGCCGCCAACACCAACGGTTTTAACATTAAAACCTGCTCGGCGCAAAATATCAACGGGGACAAGTGCTTCACACTCTTCAAAGCCGTTTGCTAAAAAAATGTAAATCATACTAATAAATCTCCAAAACGCATTTCAAAACATCGTTTGCAATGTCTTCAATACTGCGTGCTTCACCGTTTTCAGAACAGGGAATAATATCCCAATTTGAATATTTTGCAGTGAAAATTGCTGCTTTTCGGCATTGGTTTAAATATTCGGTGTCTTTTTCGTGAATATCTTTTTTGGCTTCGTCGCCTTCATACCGTTTTGACAAAAGTTTTTGTGAAACTTCAATAGGCATATCAAGGAAAATAACCTTATCGGGCTTTGGAATTGCCACTTTGTTATATTCAAAATCATAAAGCCAATTTAAAAAATCTTCCCACTCGTTTTCGGGTAATTTCGAACATTGGTGAACAGCGTTAGATGTTGTATATCTACCTGAAACGACGGTGCCA
>JAZKYB010000004.1:0-6525 GCA_045611905.1 Acutalibacteraceae bacterium
TTAAAGAACAAGAACTGCCAGTTGGTATTATTGGCATTTGTGAAGAACAAAACAAAACAGCGCTTGAAATTTTCAAGAAAAATGCAATTGCAGTAATTTCTTGCGGTTTATCGTCGAAAAATTCCATAACACTTTCAAGTATGGGTGACGAACAATTATTTGCTTGTTTACAGCGTTCAATACGCAATAATAACGGTGAAATTATTGACCCGTGCGAAATTAAAATTAAATTAACAAAAAACTATCAACCATTTTCAGTAATGGCAAGCACCGCCATTTTACTGCTCACAGATATTTCACCAAAAGAATTTTAATGAATAAAAGAGTAATATTTGCCAAAAATATGCTTAGGTGATTATTTTGCAAAAGGTTAAAAACAAAAAAATGTTGGCTTTGGGTTTAATTTTAGGTGCTTTTCTGATTGCAATAATTTTTGCAACAATGCTTTCGGTTGAAATAAAAAGCAAAAACCCGGAAGGCTGGATTTTACAGTCATATGAAAACACGGTTGTGCTTTTAAATAACGGTGAAGTTGTCGAAGTTTTTGGTGATATTTCGCTTGACACCCTACCAAAAGAAGACCTAAACCATTTAGCTCGTGGTATTGAATTTTTAACAAAAGAAGAAGCGCTTTTAGCAATTGAAGACTATGATGGATGAAAAAACACCTTTCAAGGTATTCTTGAAAGGTGTTTTTATATGAAATCATTTGGATTTAAACCATAAAGCTGAACAATTTCAACCTTATCAGAATGTAAAATATCATAAGTAGTGGCAAGCCGACCACCATCCGAATCTAAATCAATGCCAAAATTGTTCCAAGCATACCACGCAAGATATGAACAATGAAGCGAAACATTACCGCTTTCAATATTGGGTGCTTTTTTAGCACCAAATCCCGAAAGTAAACTATATTGTTTTCCAATAAGTTTATTAACTGCAAAATCGGCTACAGCTTTTCGTTGCTCGGCAGTTTTATTTTTAACACGAAGCACAGCAAAATTTGTGTACCCGGTCCAATAGTTAATGCTTTCCTTAGAAGAGTCTACACCCATCATAATACTTTCAACAGTTGTAAATTCGTCAACAATAACTGCTGCATGGCCATGGCGCCAACCTAATGAATGGGTTGAAAGCGTTACTAAAATATCACCCGGCTGCAAATCGTAAAAGGTTAAAAAATCATCACTTAATCTGTCTTCACGCGTAAACCAACCCAGCAACTCATTACATTCGGTTTCGTGGCTTTCAAAAAAGAATTCTTGCGCACGCAAAACATCTTCAAAACGGCCTTTTGACTTTAACTTGTCAACTGCTGCTTTACCAAGCCCTGTTTGTAAAAAAATAGTTTCATAATCGGTTTCTTCAGTTAATGTAACCTTTTTATAATCAGGCACAAAATGTGAATTGGTGTGTGCAATATATCGTTGTGCAATATAATTAGCCACTAAAATTATGCTAATTACCAAGACAACAATTATTAAAACCGAAAAAATGCGTTTTAACAATTTTGGTTTATTACTTAATAAGTTCATTAAATTCCTGCTCGCTAATTACTTTAATTCCAAGCTGATTTGCTTTAGTAAGTTTACTTCCTGCATCTTCGCCCGCCAAAACAATGCTGGTCTTTTTTGAAACCGAAGACGATGTTTTGCCACCAAAACTTTCAATTATTGCAGCGGCTTCGCTGCGCTGATATGTGGGTAATGTGCCTGTAAGCACAAAGGTCATACCTGCAAAACGATTATCGTTAATCACCTTTAAAGATTTTGTATTAACGCCAAGTGCTTTTAATCGCTCTATCATTTCTTTGGTATCCTTAAGTGAAAAGAAATCAGCAGCTGACTGTGCCAAAATACTGCCAAAGCCCTCAATATTTTCAAAATCGGAAGCTGTTGCGTTTAAAATAGCATCAATATCGCCGAAATGTTCGCTTAATAGCTTCCCTGCCTTTGCACCAATATGACGTATACCTAAAGCAAACAAAAGCTTTGAAAGGTCATTTTCCTTTGATTTTTCAATGGCGTTTTTAAGGTTTTCAACAGTTTTTTCGCCTGTTCTTTCAAGCAAAGCAACCTTTTCATAATCAAGGTCATAAATATCAACAATATTATGAATTAAATCAGCATCTAAAAGTTGTTCAAGCATTGCCGGGCCCAAACCTTCAATATCCATTGCATCACGTGAAGTGAAGTGTATTAAATGCCTTAAAAGCTGTGCAGGACAGTCTGCATTTGTGCACCTAATAACCGCTTCATCGTCTTCACGAAAAACAGGCGAATTACAAGAAGGACAAGCATTAGGCATTTTATAAATTTCAGAATTTTCACAATGCTTTGCAACCGCTAAAACTTCGGGGATAATATCCCCTGCTTTTCTAACAATTATGGTGTCACCAATACCAATTTCTTTTGAAGTAATAAAATCTTCGTTATGAAGTGTTGCACGGCTAACGGTAGTGCCCGCAAGCTGAATTGGGTCAAAAATTGCAGTGGGGGTTAAAGCACCCGTTCTGCCAACATTTATTTCAATTTCTTTTAAAACACTTTCTTTTTCTTCGGGTGGATATTTAAAAGCTGCTGCCCATTTTGGAAATTTTGAAGTACTTCCCAAAACTTCACGATACCCCAAATCATCGGCTTTAATAACCGCACCATCAATATCAAAGGGTAACCCGCCACGACTTTGACCAATTCGTTCAACTTCATCAACAACTTGGTCTGCAGTCTCGCATTTTAAATAGGTCGGCAAAGTGTGAAAGCCCAAATCGGTTAAAAAATCAAGTGTTTCAATGTGCGAAGAAAAATCCTTGCCAACAACACGCTGAATATTAAAAATAAATATATCAAGTTCTCGTTCTTTAACAATTTGCGAATTTTTTTGTCTTAAAGTGCCTGCCGCCGCATTTCGTGGGTTTTTAGCAGGCGCTTCGCCCATAAGTTCTTGCCTTTCACGAAGCTTTAAAAAGCTGTCACGGGGCATATAAACTTCGCCCCTGACTTCTAATTCACCCATAAACTTAATTGCTTTTGGAATAGATTTAATTTGCATTAAATTTGCGGTAACATCTTCGCCAACAAGACCATCGCCACGGGTAGAACCACGGAAGAAAAGGCCATCACGGTATTCAAGCGAAACCGAAAGACCATCAATTTTAGGTTCAACCGACAAGGCGGTTTTTGAAAGGTCAATTTTCGAAATAAAAGCACGCAATTCATCAAAACTGAAAACATCTTGCAAACTTTCCATTTTAACAGTGTGCACAACTTCAGAAAACAACTTTAAAGCTGCACCGCCAACCATTTGTGTAGGCGAATCCTCTGCCTTAAATTCGGGAAATTCCTCTTCCAAATTTTCAAGTTCACGCAAAAGCGCATCATATTCAAAATCTTCAATTTCAGGTGCATCTTCAATATAATATTTTCGGTTGTGATATTTTAAAACATTAACCAATTCTTTAATTCTGTTTTGTGCTGAAATTTTATCCATTTTAATCTCCTGCTAATGCTCCATAATCGTTTATAAGACCTGCTGTATTATCGTTAATATCTTCAATAACATTTGTGAATGCTTCGGGCACTGCGCCTACTATTACCGTTTGTGCGGCAATTGCGGTGGTAGAAGCCGAAATACTGCCCCTATACCAAACAACAACAAAACTGCCGTTTATGTTTATTTTAATGTTTATTAAATGCAAAACTTGGTTAATGCCGGCCGACTTAAATTCGTGTTCAAAATCAACAAATGCAGTTGTGGTGATTTTCATATTAAAAGGTAATCTTGGCCCCATGCCGACAGTATAAGGTGTGTCAAAAAAGTTGCCAAGCGGAATATTCAGTTTGAATTCTTCCCTTTTTGCAATAATTTTTGAAATTTCACTTGAAATTCGGCTTTTTAAATTGTTAATTTTATAAACATCGATTTCAAGACTTTTTACATTGCCGTTTTCATCTCGTGAAAGCTTTGCAATTTCATCATAAGAAATGCCCTGTTCATCAAGAATTCTAACAACTGCTTCATTTGCCGAATTAAGCATTTCGGTTTCGGCAATGCTTTTAGCGTATGCAATTATAACAGGCAGCATTTTATAATAAGAAAACCCAACCGCAATAATTAAAATTAAAAACAAACAAAGCCAAGACCTTAAAATTATATAATAACCATTTTTAAGTGATTTTCGCAAAATCTTCCCTCTTTTCCCTGATATATCATACGGAAAAAAGGAAAAAATGGTTAATAATTATTTAAGGCGCCCTGCTAAAATATAGTCTGCTAACAAATCCCTTGCATATACATCGGGCCCCAGCCGTTCTATTTCAGTTAAATTATTATATTTATAAGTTGAAGTATAAGAGTCTACAATTATGTAATAAGTCTTGCTTGACTGTATATTATTTTTAACACTTGCACCATAAGAGCCATAATATATGTGATAATCTTCGTTACTGGTTTCAAAGAATTTGGATTTTAAATCACTGCCCTTAATACTGCACAAAACAAGTTCGTTATCAAATGGTAAAATGCTTAAAAGGTCCGAATAACTGACTTCACCAGCATATAAATAATAAGGACTTCGCAGTCTTAAAAAGCCACCACCAAGCACAATGTCATACTTATCGCCCCATTTTTCAATACCCTTTTCATAGTAAAGCTGTGCAACAAGGTCTTCAATATATTCACTATTTTTTGTTGTGGGATTTTTGCCCAAAACCTTACTTGAAATTTCAAGTTCACGTTCATATTTTTTAAGAAGATTTTTAACAATATTATCTTCTTCAAGGTTTTGATAAATTGAATTTGAAACAAATTCGGCATCGGTTACAACCTTATTATCGTTTGCAATATTAACCGCAATTTCAACATGGGTAATGCCCTTGTTTTCGCCGCCGCCTTGCAAATGATAAACATCATAGCTGTCTTTTAAAACATAATTTTGGTGGGTGTGTGCTTCAAATACGACATCAACGTAACCACCACTTGAAAGCGAAACATCATAATAAGATTTAAGTGTATCGTCGGCTATCATACCTTTTCCGCTTGAAGATTTATCATGCCCATCGTGAAGCGAATAAACAATTATATCGGCACCTTGTTTGCGAAGTTTTTCGCTTTCGGCTTTAACAAGTTTTGTAAGCTCGCTTCCGGTTTTAAAATATACATCTTTAGACATATCAGAAGCGATTGAAGAATAGTTGTCGCCCGCAGCGCCAATGATACCAATTTTTATACCGTCACGCTCAATCAAAACCGAAGACTGACAGTAATCAACACGCTTATTGTCGTCTTTTGAATAAACATTTATTGCCAAAAACGGGAAATCGGCAATGTTATTGTTGTTTTCAATGGCAGCACTGCCCCAGTCATATTCGTGATTACCAATTGACATACCTTCAAAACCGATATAATTCATCCATTCGGTTGTAAGGTTGCCTTTTGTTAGGTTAGATTCCGAACTGCCTTGCCACATATCACCGCTTGAAAGCACAACAACATTATCTTCATTTTGATACATAAGTTTAAAGTATGTTGAAAGTTCGTCAACACCCGGTTGCTTTTCATTATCGTTAATTTTACCATGAAGGTCATTAACCGAATAAAAATCAATATAAACCAAAACGGATTTTTTACATTTATCGCATTTACCGTTGTTATCCTCATCAATGTGATTTTCATCTTTTTCATTATAGGTAGTGTCACTGCCATCATTTGACTCAGACGGTTTTAAGGTGATACTGCCATCGGGCTTAACAGTTGGTGTATAAGAATCTTTTTGACTTTCATCATCACTGCTGTTAGTAACCCATGGTGGCCTTGTAACAGAGCTGTTTTCACTGCTGTTTTCACTTGAAGAGCTGCTGTCAGTTTTTGAATCGTTGCTTGTGATTTCAACAGTAAATTCACAAGATGTTAACAATAAAATTAACAGCGACAAAAGTATAACAAAAAGTTTTTTAAATTTAAGCATTTTTAAATTCCTTTAATTTTAAAATATTATATAATATTTTACCATAAAAAAACCATTTAAGCAAGTGTTATTAAAAACGCAGTAAGAACACTAAAAAAAGCATATATTAAAAGTGGCACAAAATTAAGTTTAATTATTTTGCCCTCTTGTTTTTTAATGCCAACTGTAGCACAAGCAGCAACAATATTATTAATGCAAATCATATTACCTATTGCCGCACCTACACATTGCAAAGATAATACAATTTCGGTCTTTAAACCAAGCATTTCGGCAGTGCCAAATTGCAAATTTGAAAACAAATTCATTGAAACGGTGGCCGAACCCGAAACAAATGCGCCCAAAACTCCAATAAACGGCGAAATTATAAGATACATTCCACTTCCCGCTTTTGAAAGCAAATTTGCCATTTGGTCCATCATACTTATGTTATCAACACTCTTGAATTTCATAACTTCTACCAAAGCCAAGCCAAAAATTAAGGCAATCGCAGCGGATGAGACCTGTTTAATTGTTGATTTAAAAGCAATTTTAATTTGTGATTTTTTCATTTTGTGCAAAAT
>JAZKYB010000005.1:0-3542 GCA_045611905.1 Acutalibacteraceae bacterium
ATGGTCAGTTTGAAAATTTAGATGATGTTGATTATGTATTAAATGGTCTTTTAAAGCTTGGTTTTGATGATGTCTTTGAGGTTTCTGCCGCAGCTGAGCTTGTTTCGGCATATACACGCAAGTATTTAAAAACCGAAACAATCACAAAACCGGCAATAAGTTCTGCTTGTCCTGTTGTAACACGCCTTATTGGTTTAAGGTTTCGTTCACTTATGGATAATATAATACATATGTTGCCTCCTATGGAGGTTGCAGCTGATTTGGCAAGACAAAAAGCTTTAAAAGAACATCCCGAATTTACTGACAGTGATATTGGTGTTTGCTTTATTTCACCCTGTCCCGCAAAGGCAAGCTATGTTAAAAATGGTTTTGCCGATTATAAAAGTAAAGTTGATGTTGTTGTTCCCATAAGCGACATTTATTTTCAACTAATTAGTGTTATGTCAAATGAAAGTGATATTAAATCACTTTCGAATTCCGGCATTATTGGTATCAGTTGGGCTTCTTCTGGTGGTGAATCCACCGCAATTTTCAACGAAAATTATTTGGCGGCTGATGGTATTGAAAATGTCATTAAGGTTTTAGATAAACTTGAAAACGGTGATTTTCCATCGCTTGAGTTTGTTGAACTTAACGCTTGTACCGGCGGTTGCGTCGGTGGCGTTCTTACAATTCAAAATCCGTTTGTTGCAAAAGCACGACTTCGTTCTTTAAGGCGTTATTTGCCCGTTTCGCAGCATTTTGTTAAAGAAGACGAAGGATATATCCCTGACAGTTTCCTTTTTGACAATTTGCCGAATTATTACCCAATTTCTCGTTTGTCTGACAGCATGGCTGAATCAATGCGAATGCTTGCCGACATTCAGAAAATCAAGGGTGATTTACCCGGTCTTGACTGTGGTTCTTGCGGGGCACCGACTTGTCGTGCATTGGCTGAGGATATTGTCAAGGGAAAATCATCTATTGACAAGTGCCTTATAAAAATGTGCAAAGGTTTGGGTAATAAAAATGACGGTTAATGATTTATTAAAAAGTGAAAAATTTTCTGCCATTTCTTTACCCGATGAAAGCCGAGAAATTAAAAATGTTTATATCGGCGACCTCTTAAGTTGGGTTATGGGGCGTGCCAAAGCAGACGATGCTTGGATTACTATTATGTCTAACGTGAATATTTTGGCGGTAGCATCTTTGGCTGATACTGCTTGTATAATACTGGCAGAGGGTGTAACGGTTGATGAAACCATAAAATCAACCGCTGTTGATAAAGAGATCAACATACTAACTACCGATATGAATATTTATGAAACGGCAATTTATTTAAACGGTTTATTATGAAAAAGTATTTTTACGATTTGCATATTCATTCTTGTTTATCACCTTGTGGTGATGATGATGCAACACCAAGCTCAATTGCTGGTATTGGTAAAATAAATGGGCTTGATATTATGGCGCTTACTGACCATAATACCACAAAAAATTGCCCGGCTTTTTTCAAGGCCGCAAAAGAGTATGGAATTATTGCAGTTGCAGGGATGGAGCTTACCACAGCTGAAGATATACATATGGTGTGTCTTTTTAGAACGCTTGAGTGTGCCTTAGCTTGTGATGAGGCGCTTATGGAAAAACGAATTTTAATTCCAAACCGCCCCGAAATTTTTGGCAGGCAGCTTGTAATGGACGAAGATGACAACATAATTTCGCAAGAGGAAAATGTTTTGTCTTTCGCAACAAACCTTTCGTTTGATGAAGTTCCCGATTTTATTAGGGGTTTCAACGGTGTTTGTTATCCTGCCCACATTGACCGACCTTCAAATTCGGTTATTGCGGTTTTGGGCGCTTTTCCACCCAACCATCAGTTTCCTTGTGCTGAAATGCACGGCAGGGAAAGGGTGGTTGATTATGCGGTTATGGCATCACTTCAAAATGATAAAATTATTTTTTCTTCAGACGCACATCAGCTTTTAGACATTAAAGAAGCAACCGATTATATCGAATTGCCTAATGATGACGAAAATGCTGTGGAAAATTTATTTAAGGCGTTAGGGTTTTAGTTATGAAAGAATTATCACTTAACATTCTTGATATTACCGAAAATTCGGTTAAAGCGGGGGCAACCCTTACAGAAATTAACATAACCGAAACCGACGATTATTTAATTTTAACCATTACTGATGATGGCTGCGGTATGACACCCGAAATTTTAGAAACGGTTACAAACCCGTTCACCACAACCCGCACCACCAGAAAGGTTGGTATGGGCATTCCGCTTTTAAAAATGGCGGCCGAACTTACGGGCGGTCAAGTGGTTATTACTTCGCAGCATATTGATGATTATCCAAATGAACACGGCACTGTCGTAAAAGCAACTTTTTTAAAAAATCATATTGACTTTACACCGCTTGGCGATGTAATTTCAACAATTACTACTTTGATTCAAGGTCACCCTGAAACAGATTTTCTTTATATTCACCGTAAAAATGATGATGAAATTATTTTTGATACAAGGGAAATCAAAGAAACGCTTGAGGGTGTGCCAATTAACACTTATGAAGTAATTAAATGGATTGAAGAATATTTGCGTGAGCAATATTTACAAATCTTTAGTTAAATTAAACAGCATTAAGAAAGGATGACAAAAATGAAATCTTTAGCTGAATTACAGGCAATTAAAGAAAGAATGAAGGATAAGGTTATTCTTCGTGAGGGCGTTAATGCAACACGTGTTGTTGTTGGTATGGCTACCTGCGGTATCGCTGCCGGTGCAAGACCCGTTCTTAGCACTTTTGTTGAGGAAGTTAACGCTTTAGGCCTTATGGAAACTGTTACAGTTTCTCAAACAGGTTGTATCGGTCTTTGTCAGTATGAACCTATTGTTGAGATTTATGAATCCGGCAAGGAAAAGGTTACATATGTAAAGGTTGACGCTGAAAAGGCAAAGCGTATTGCTAATGAGCATTTAAAGGGCGGCAAGGTTGTTAATGAATATACAATCGGCGCTAATCAGTAAAAACTAATTGGAGGTAAAAAACATGATTCGTGCACATGTCTTAATTTGTGGCGGTACAGGTTGTACTTCTTCAGGCAGTGCTTCAATTCAAAAAGCATTTGTTGAAAATCTTGAAGCATTCGGCCTTTCTGAAGAAGTTAAGCTTGTTCAGACCGGTTGTTTCGGCCTTTGTGAATTGGGCCCTGTTGTTATCGTTTATCCTGACGGTACTTTCTACAGCCGTGTTACCGTTGATGATGTAAAAGAAATTGTTGAGGAGCATTTGCTTAAAGGTCGTAAGGTTGACCGCCTTGTTTATGCTGAAACCGGTGACGAAGCTCCTGCTATTGAAGGCAATGTTGCTTTAAGTGACACTGTTTTCTACAAATCACAAAACCGTGTAGTTCTTCGTAACTGCGGTGTTATCAACCCCGAAAGCATTGAAGAATATATCGCAATGGACGGTTATGCTGCTCTTGGTAAAGTATTAACCGAAATGACACCTGAACAGGTTATTCAGGTTGTTAAGGATTCCGGTCTTCGTGGTCGCGGCGGC
>JAZKYB010000006.1:0-3564 GCA_045611905.1 Acutalibacteraceae bacterium
AAGGATTTCAAAATTTACGAGGTTATACTATGACTTTTTTCATTGAATTTATTAAAACATTTTTAAAGGGAATCGTTGTCGGTCTTGGCGCAATTACCCCCGGCCTTTCGGGCAGCGTTTTGCTTGTAATATTTGGGCTTTACCAAAAAGCGCTTAATGCAATAAGCACACTTTTCAAAAATTTTAAGAAAAATTTAATTTTCTTAATTCCTTTGGCGCTTGGTATTGGCAGCGGCATGCTTATCTTCAGCGGCATTGCACGATACTTTTTAAGTAATTTTGAAATGCAAACCCGTTTCACATTTTTAGGTCTTGTTGTGGGTACCCTTCCCCTTTTTATTCGCGAAGTTACAAAAGAGAAAAAGGCCGAAGGCAAAAAATTTCCAAAACGCTATATTTTCTTAATTTTGGGCGCTACTACCACAGGTCTTTTACTTTCATATTTCGGTAATGTCAATTTCCCACAAATTGAAAGTCCAACACTTTTACAGTCTGTGCTTTTGGGGTTGGTTGTCGCGGCTTCGTATATTATCCCCGGTGTTGACAGCGCAGTAATATTAAATTATTTTGGTATGTATAACACTTGGCTTAATATGCTTCACCTTGATAATCTTAAAATTGATGGTTTTATTCTAAAGCAAGCACTCCCCACAGGTGTTGGCCTTATAATTGGTGTAATTTTAATTTCAACAATTATAAACTTCCTTTTAAAGCGTTATTACACTATTACCTTCTCGGTAATTTTCGGTTTGTTTATTTCAATAATACCCAACCTTATTACCACTTCCGAAACACCGATAACACTCGGTTTTAACGCTGCAACTATTGTTTCAATAGTTTTAATGCTTATAGGTTTTGCTTTTTCGTTTTTTGTTAGCGACCTTGAAAACAACCTTAAACGCTTTAAACTTAAAAAATAATCAAAAAATGAGTGGCAACTGCCACTCATTTTTTATTAAACACTAAAATTTTTGAAACAACATAATTAAGAATAATAACAATTATATTTGAAACTATTTTCCAAATTATTGAATTTTGCAAAAAAACATCAACCGCAAAATACATAATTAAAACATCTAAAACACCTATTAAAAAACGGCAAGCAAAAAATGAAGTAACTTCTTTAAAAAGTATTTTCAAATCCATGCTTTTGCTGTTGAAAACAAAGATTTTATTTGTTATAAAGGCAAATAAAATTGCCAAAAACCACGCAATTATATTTGACGGCACATTTTCTAATTTCAAAACATTGTAAAGTAAAAAATATGCGGCAATGTTAATTATTGTAGTGCAAACACCAAAAAAGGCATAAGAAATTATTGAATTATATTTTTTAAAAATGCCAATAATTTTAGCAAACATAAACACAACCTCACACAAATTTTACTCTATTATACCATAAAATTATTAAAAATAAAGTTAAAATGGTTTAATTTGTTAAAAATGCTTGTAAAATAAAATAAAATGTAGTAAAATGCGTTTAGATAATTGTCCTATGGAGATGTTATTATGACTAAGTTAAATCATATAATTGAAAAGGTTTTGTTGGCGTTTTTAAGGGTTGTAATTTCTTGCACACTTGGCGGTGCTACTGCTTGGTGTTGGGTTCAATTTTTTAATAACGAAGCATTACAAGCATATTACCGTTTGGGTAATTATTTCTTGTTTTTCATTGTTTTAATAAGTTATATCTTTATTGCCAATGTATATGGTTCTTTTGATATTGGTACGCGTTCAATTACCGAAATAATCTTTTCACAAATCATTTCAATTTTTATTTGGCTTATTGTTTGTTATTCCCTTTTCTCCTTAATTTCATACCGTTTGGTAAGCGTTAAAGAATTTTTTATAATGTTTGTTGTATATTCTTTGTTTGCGGCGCTATGGGCTTTTGTGGCAAATCGCTTATATTTTTTAATCCACAAAACAAAACGCGTAATTGTTGTATATAACAACATAGATGCTTATATTTCTCTTAAAGGCATCAGTAATATGAAAAACCGCTTTAAAATTATTAATACCTTTAATAATGATGAAATGCCCCTTGAAAAGCTTTATGATGAAATTATGAAGGTTGATGCCGTTTTCCTTTGCGGTGTACCTTCCGACTATCGTAACGAAGTTGTTAAATTCTGCGTTGCAAACAACAAATACGCTTATGTAAAACCCAAAATTTCCGACACTATTATTCACGGCAGTAAAACCGTGCAGCTTCTTAACATCCCAATTTACCGTTGTCAACGGGTTGGCACATCCTATTTATATCTTGTAATTAAAAGGTTTATTGACATTCTTTTTGCAGTTTGTTGTATTATTGTTTCAAGCCCGTTTATGCTTATAACTGCAATTGCAATTAAGCTTTATGACCATGGCCCCGTTTTTTATAAACAAAAACGACTTACAAAAAACCAAAAAGTTTTTGAAATTATTAAATTTAGAAGCATGAAGGTTGATGCCGAAAAAGACGGTGTTGCACGACTTGCTGCTGAAAATGATGACCGTATAACCCCTGTTGGTAAAATTATTAGAAAACTTAGAATTGATGAATTGCCACAACTTTTTAATATTTTAGGCGGTTCAATGTCGGTCGTTGGGCCCCGTCCCGAACGCCCTGAAATTTTTGAGCAATATGAAAAAACCATGCCCGAATTTGCACTTCGTTTACAAGTGAAGGCCGGTCTTACAGGTTATGCCCAGGTTTATGGCAAATATAACACCCCACCTTATGACAAGGTGCAAATGGATTTGGAATATATCGCAAAACAGTCGGTTTGGGAAGACATAAAGCTTATGCTTTTAACCTTTAAAATTTTATTTATGCCCGACAGCACCGAAGGTGTAGAGGCAGGACAAGTTACCGCTGAAAGAACTTCAGAAGAATAAAAATATTAAAGCAGATGAGATTATCTCATCTGCTTTTTTGTTATTTGCAAGTTTTTTTATCAAAATTCGGGTTGAAAGCGTAGAAATTTTTTTGGTTTAATCTATCGGTTGTTAACCGTAACGCCTCACCAAATTTACCAATTCAAAAAGATGCCCAAAAGCCCTTGATACATAAGGGTTTTTGAGCATTTTACATTTTCACCGATTTTTGCGATTTTTGCCTTTTTTTGATGCAAAAACCTTTGATGTAGATAGTATAGCACAAAAGGACTAAAAAGGCAATAGTCCCCTCCGACCGACCAAACATATAGGAAAGATGTTGAATAAAGTTACAAATAAATTCTTTAATTCTTTTCTGTTTTATGGTATAATCAGTTCGATAAATAAGAATTTGTTTCTGAAATCAACAGTATTTCAAAATCGTGTTGTTCAATAAACCTCCTTGCATTGCTAAAATAGCATTGTAAAAAATAAAAGGAGGTTCTTAAACTGAACACAGACAAAATTATTGCAGAATCACTCGCAAAGGACTATGCCCCAAAAGAGAGTTCCAAACTCGTTGCCCTCAAAAAGTTGGATAACAAGGCGAAACTCCCTGCCACCATTTTCACCTATTCTTGTGGGATTATCTCGGCACTTGTATTTGGTACAGGTATGTGCCTGGCTATGCAAGTTATCGGT
>JAZKYB010000007.1:0-2999 GCA_045611905.1 Acutalibacteraceae bacterium
TGTGATACCGCAGCCGAAATGATGCCCGACGAATTTGGCGCATTTGTAAACGATTTAGATGTTGACGGTGTTGTTTGCGAAAACAAAAACGGTCTTGCAATTGCCAATGCGGTTATGGCAGTTAAAAATGGTGTTAACACCATTAAAACAGCAGTTTCAAATGAAATTGACCTTTTAACTTTTGCGGGTGTTATTAAAAATTGCGGCAATAATTTGGATGTTGTAACTGATGTTAAATATACCCAACTTAACCGCATTATAAACCAAATTGATTGGATTATGGGCAACGCAAAAGACACAAAGGATATCGTTAAAACCGACGATTTAAGCGATGAATTATCTTTGTGCCAAGGCGACGACAAGCAAACCGTTTTGGATGCTGTTGTGCGTTTGGGTTATGATTTATCTGAAAGTGACTGTGCAAAGGTTTATGAAGAATTTTTGCGTGTTGCCGCAAACCGCAAGGTAACTTCTAAGGAACTTGACGCTATTGTTGCCACTGTAGCTCTTCAGGTTGAACCAACCTTTAAGCTTGTAAACTTTGTTGTAAACAGCGGTAACATTATTACCGCTTCTGCACAAATTACTATGGATGTTAAGGGCGAACAAAAGCAGGGCATCAGCACAGGTGATGGCCCTATCGATGCGGCTTTCCATGCTATTGAACAAATTATCGGTTGTCGTTATGAGCTTGACGATTTCCAAATTCAGTCTGTTACCGAAGGTAAGGGTGCTATGGGTAATGCGGTTGTAAAACTTCGCGTTAATGGCAAGCTTTATTCAGGCAACGGTATTTCTACCGACATTATTGCTGCTGCAATTAAGGCATATATAAATGCTGTAAACAAAATTGTTTACGAGGAGGCATAATTAAAAAATGAAATTATCTTTTTCCACAAAAGGTTGGCATGGTCGCAGCTTTGAAGATTTTTGCGACATTGCCTTTGATTTAAAATTTCAAGGTATTGAACTTCATAATATTCATAACGAACTTTTCACCCAAAAGGATGGCGCTTTCAGTAGCGGTTCTGCACCTAAAACTGTTAGAAAACTTTATGAAAAGAAGTTAAGCATACCCTGTATTGACAGTATTTGCAACTTGGCAGATGCTTCACAAAAATCAGATACCAAAAAAGAAATTTCTGACTGTATAAAAATTGCAAATGATTTGCATATTCCTTATGTTAGAATTGAGGCGTATGATTTTGATGATATTGAATATATTAAGCAGGTTGTAACCGAAATTTTGCCAATTGCAGAACAAAACGGTGTTGTTTTGTTGCTTGAAACTTCGGGTGTGTTTGCTGACACATTAAAATTGCGCAATTTGCTTGATGAATTTGCTTCTGACAGCTTGGCAGCCCTTTGGGATATGTATGCTCCTTATTTTTATAATAATGAAGATGCTGAAACCACCATTAAAAATTTGGGTGCTTATGTTAAACAGGTGCATTTAAAGGATGCCGTTAAGACTGATAACGGCGTAGAATTCCGTTTGCTTGGCGAAGGTGAAATGCCAATTTCTGATATGATTTTGGCGCTTCGTTCGGTTAATTTTGATGGTTTTGTTTCACTTGAATGGGTGCCCGAATGGTGTGAAGAAATTGACGATTTGGAAATTATTTTTTCACAATTCGTCACCTTTATGAAGCAGTTTAGCGACACTTCAAAAAGTGATAATTCACTTTATTACAACCGTGCTCATACAGGTGTTTATGTTTGGGAAAAGGACCGTCTTATCGACAACACCTTTTCACAAATGCTTGACAGAATTGTTGAAGAATTTCCTGACCAATATGCCTTTAAATACACAACACTTGATTACACAAGAACCTACAGTGAATTCCGTGACGATGTTGATGAATTTGCCCGCACACTTATATCTTTGGGTGTAAAAGCAGGCACTCATGTTGCGGTTTGGGCTTCTAATGTGCCACAATGGTATATTGCTTTTTGGGCAACCGTTAAAATTGGCGCAGTTCTTGTAACGGTTAATACTGCATATAAAATACATGAAATAGAATATCTTTTAAGACAGTCTGATACCCACACCCTTATTATGACCGAAGGCGCCAAAGACTGTAAATATGGCGAAATCATTGCTGAACTTTGCCCCGAACTTGAAAACATCAAACCCGGTGAACCACTTCACAGCAAACGTTTGCCGTTTTTGCGCAATGCAATTACAGTCGGCTTTAAACAAAAGGGTTGCTTAACTTGGGAAGCCGCTCTTGACCGTGCAGGGCAGGTGCCACTTTCTGAAGTGTACAGAATGGCATCCCGTGTTGATAAAGACGATGTTTGCAATATGCAATACACATCGGGCACAACAGGTTTCCCAAAGGGCGTAATGCTTACCCATTACAATGTTGTAAACAATGGTAAATTCATTGGCGACCAAATGGAACTTTCAACCGCTGATAGAATGATGATTCAAGTGCCAATGTTCCATTGCTTTGGCATGGTGCTTTCAATGACTGCCGCAATGACACATGGTGCTACTATGTGTCCGCTTCCTTATTTTTCACCAAAGGCGGCTTTGGCTTGTGTTAATAGGGAACATATCACCACATTTAACGGTGTGCCCACAATGTTTATTGCAATGATGGAACACCCCGATTTTGCAAAAACCGATTTTAGCTATGTTCGTGTTGGCATTATGGCAGGCGCTAACTGTCCTGCAGACCTTATGAAGCGTGCTACTGTTGATATGAATATGCGTGAAATTGTGTCGGTTTACGGTCAAACTGAAGCAGCCCCAGGATGCACTATGAGTCGTTATTATGACAATATAACCGTTCGTACCGAAACTGTTGGCAGCGCTTTTGCAAATGTCGAATGTAAAATCATTAACCCCGAAACAGGCGAAGACTGTGAAAATGGTGTTAATGGCGAATTTGTTGCACGTGGATATAATATCATGAAGGGTTATTATAAAATGCCCAAAGCCACAGCCGAAGCCATTGATAAAGATGGTTGGCTTCATACAGGCGACCTTG
>JAZKYB010000008.1:0-6003 GCA_045611905.1 Acutalibacteraceae bacterium
AATTCAACACCCTTAACGCCAGCGTCAACCATGCGGTTTACAGCGTTTCCACCGCCGCCGCCAACACCAACAACTTTAATTTGTACTACGTTTTGGTCTTCTGCGAATTCAAACATTTTTATTCCTCCGTCTATGTAAAATGAGCATAATTAGACTATTTTTTAAATCTATTTTATATTAACACATAATTTTGCAAATTTCAACACTTTTTATTACAATTTTGTTATTTTTTTATTTTGTGTAATTTTCAACAAAAGTTGCGTTGGGTTTTTGTTGATTCCACATATAAAGTCTTATAAGACCTTTTTCGCCATTTTGCTTTTCTTTAACAATTGTTTTAAGGTGATTTATCTTGCTTTCAATGTCGTTTTGTGTGCCAAGTTCAACATCAAAACGGCCATCAACGCCCACCTTTAATGACACTGTATCGGTTACATCTACATAATCAATTTTAAGGTCATTATTTTCTAAAAGCAAAATTAAATTATTTAAAATTTCGGTTTGGCTTTCGTCAGAAAATTCAATAGATTTTCCAACTTCTGCCTTAACGCCACCCATAATTATTTCAAATGCACTGTCGGTTTTTTCGTTGACCTTTTCAAGCACCCAACCGTTTTTGCTTACATTGAAATAACTATCGCCCTGCTTATAACAATAATATGCCTTGGCGTCGGTAACTTTAATTATAAGCTTGTCGGGTAATTTTCTTTCATATTCAATGCTTTCAATAAATGGAAGCTTATTTTTAATTTTAACCGTTGTGCTTTTTTGCCCAAAAGTAAAAATATTATCACCAATTTTTATGCCGCTTTGCTCTACAATTTCGGCATTTGAATAAATTTTACTTCCAAAAGCAGTTATATTTTTAATTGAAAAAAAGACAGTAAGACAAAGAACAACCGCAGTTATAAATAAACAAACTATAAAAACCACAAATGTGGTTATTGCCCTTTTTTTGCGAGCTTTTCTTTGACGGGCTTTTCTTTTTTCAAGAAATTCATCGCGAATAGGTTCTTGTTTCAAAAAATCATTCCTTAATTTTAATATCACCACCAAGGTTTTCTAAAACTTTGGTGATATCATCATAACCACGGTTTATGTGGGATATATTTTTAATTTCAGTGGTGCCGCTTGCGGCAAGACCACCAATAACCAATGCCGCGCCACCACGAAGGTCAGGACAAACACACCCAGCACCCGAAAGTGCCTTAACACCTTCAATAATTGCAACCTTGCCTTCGGTTTTGATTTTTGCACCCAAACGGTTAAGTTCATCAATATACCTAAAACGGCTTTCAAAAATATTTTCAACAAAAACCGTTGTGCCCTTTGCAAGTGAGAGCATTGAAATTATAATTGGTCCTGCATCGGTTGGAAAAGCAGGATAAACCAAACTGCGTATAGTTGGAACACGGCAAAGTGTTTTGGGCGCCGCAATTGTTAGCGATTTGCCCTTTACATTTATATCACATCCACTTTCACGAAAAACGGAAAGCATTGCCACCATATGCGATGGCATAACATTCAAAAGCGTAACCTTACCCTTTGTTACAGCGGCCGCCGCCATATAGGTTGCGGCAACTATACGGTCAGGTATTATTGTGTGGGTTGTGCCGTTTAATTTGCTAACGCCGTGAATATAAATAGTATCCGACCCACTGCCGTAAATTCTTGCACCTGCACTGTTTAAAAAGTCGGCCAAGTCACTAATTTCAGGTTCTTTAGCAGCATTATGAATAACTGTAACACCCTGTGCGGTAGCGGCAGCAAGAATTATATTTTCTGTTGCACCAACACTTGGAAATGCAAGGTGAATTTCGCTTCCCACAATTCCGTTTTCAGCATTGCAATGTAAATATCCGTGTTCTTCAACAATATCAACACCCAACTTTTTAAGTGAAGAAAGGTGTAAATCAATAGGTCGTGGTCCCAATTCGCAACCACCGGGACTGCTTATGACGGCTTTTTTCATTCTTCCGACTATGCCGCCTAAAAATACAACCGAAGAACGCATTTCCCGCATTAAACTTTCGGGAATTTCATAATTTTTAATGCCTTTACTGTCAATTACCATTGTTTTGTCGCTGTAATCAACCTTGGCGCCAAAATTTCGCAAAATTTTAATAGAGGTATCGACATCGGCTAAATCAGGACAGTTATGTATAACACAAACGCCATCGCACAACACAGCGGCCGCCAAAATTGGCAAAACGCTGTTTTTAGCACCCTGAACAGTTACCTCACCCGTTAATCGCTTACCGCCATTTATAACAATTTTTGACAATTAAAAGCACCCCGCACAGCATAAATTATTTTACAACTTATATTATGCGAAAATGAAAAAATGGTCACGAAAAGTCACAAATTTCACTTAAAACATTATAAATTCTTTCATTTGCATCGATAATTGCATTTTCTTTTGCGCTTTTTTCCATTTTTAAAAGCTTTTCTTTATCTTCAATTAAGCTTAAAACAGTTTCAATAATTTTTTCTTTATTAAGGTCTTTTTCTTCAATAATTTCAGCTGCGCCAACCTTTTTAAGTGTCATAGCATTATGAAACTGATGATTTTCAGCAACATAGGGTGAGGGCACCAAAATTGCCGCTTTACGACATGCAGAAATTTCCGAAAGAGTTATTGCCCCTGCCCTGCCAATTACCAAATCGGCCGCCGCCATACATACATCCATATCGGTTATGTATTCACGAATTTCAATACCGCTGTGAAGTTTTTCGTTTTCAAGCGATTTTATCATACTGTCATATCCCACCTTACCTGTTGCGTGGATATGATAATATTTTTCGGTTTTATTGTGCCACTTAATAAGGTCACAAATCGCCTCGTTTAAGTGCTTAGCACCAAGCGAACCGCCAAAAGACAAAATAAGCGGACGATTATCAAGTCCTAAAAGCTTGCGAGCAGTTGGTTTGTCCATCTTTAAAAGTTCTTGCCTTACGGGGTTGCCTGTAATAATTGGCTTTTTATTAAGCTTTAAATATTTTTCCGCCTCGCCCATTGCAAGCATTACACGGTCAGCATTTGGCGCCAACATTTTTGTTGTAACACCCGGGAAAGCGTTTTGTTCGTGTATAGCAGTTTTAATTTTAAGCGACTGCGCCGCCTTTAAAACAGGTCCGCTTACATATCCGCCTGTACCAACAACAAGGTCGGGCTTAATTTCTTTTAAAAGCTTTTTAGCTGTTATTGATGATGTAACAGCTAACTTTGCAGCATTCAAATTATGCATTACACCCTTAATTGATAAACTTCTTGAAAAACCCGCCACCTTTATGGGTGAGAATGCATACCCCTTTTCAGGAACAAGTTTTGACTCCAATTTATCGGGAGTGCCAATGTAATATATTTCGGTATTTGGATGCTTTGATTTAATATAATCGGCAATAGCAAGAGCCGGGTTTATATGACCCGCAGTGCCGCCGCCTGCAAATAAAACTTTCATTTTTTCACCCTTTAAGTTTTTTCAAGATTAGTGCTTCGCGAAATTGAAAGCACAATGCCCATTTCGGCAAGCAATATTAAAAGCGATGTGCCGCCATAACTAAAAAACGGCAAGCTTATACCTGTGTTTGGCATTGTATTAGTAACAACCCAAATATTTAAAAGTGCTTGAAGACCAACCTGGAAGGTAAGTCCTATTGCCATTAAAGACCCGAATTTGTCGTTGGCTTTCATTGCAATTGTAAATCCGCGCCAAACCAAAAGGCAAAACAAAATGATGATTACCATTGCGCCAATAAGACCAAGTTCTTCACAAACAATTGAAAAAATAAAGTCATTATGGGGTTCGGGCACCCACAAATGCTTTTGTCGTGACTGACCAATGCCTCTGCCCAAAATTCCACCCGAGCCAATTGCCAAAAGTGACTGAATTGTTTGAAAGCCCTTGCCCGATGGGTCAAGCCAAGGGTTAAGCCAATACTGCAAACGGTCAGAAGCATAGCTTACAGCACCCGAAACAATAAGACCGGCAACACCCACAACGCCAATGCCTACACCACCAATTATATATTTTTTGGCAAGACCACCCACAATAAGCAAAACAATGCCAAGGCAAAACACCAAAACAGTTGCTGAAAGGTGTGGTTCTAAAACAATTAAAACGCAAGGCACAGCCACAAGACCTAACAAAAATGCCACAAAGCCGAATTTTTCCATTAACTTATAGTTTGCCGCAATAAGTGAAGAAAGCAATAAAACAACCGCAAACTTGGCAAATTCAGACGGTTGGAAGTTAATTGGCCCAATAACAAGCCAGCGCTTAACATCCATACCCTGCAGCATTGGTGGCATTATAAGCAAGGCAATTAAAATTGCTATAATAGCAAAATAAAACACCCACGCAAATTTGCGATAAATTCGGTAATTAATTTTAGAAACCAAAAGCATTATAATAACGCCCGCAACAGCAAAAATTGCCTGACGAGAAATAAAACGATAACTATTGCCGTAATTTTCATATGAAAAGGCATAGCTTGCTGAAAACAACATTACAAGACCAATGGTTAATAAAATCAGTACTAAAGATAAAAAGGTGATATCCATCTTTCCGTCAGTATTGAAAAAAGACTGCTTTTTTCTTGACTTTTGCATAAATATCACCTCGTAAATTTATTTTAAATTATAATGAAAAAATTATGGGTAAAATTGCTATTAAACAGCCAATAAATGTAACTGCTGAAAATACCAAAACAATTTTATCCTCTGACCAGCCGCATTTTTCAAAATGGTGATGGATTGGCGCCATTTTGAATATACGCTTTTTGGTCTTTTTATAATATGCAACCTGAATTATATCAGACAATGCTTCGATTAAATAAACAATACCTGCCAAGATAAGCAAAATAGGTCTGCCAATACCGAAAGACAGTGCCACAACCATTCCACCAAGGAACATCGAGCCCGTATCACCCATAAACACCTTTGCGGGATGACCGTTCCAACAAATAAAACCAACTAACGAGCCCGCCAAAGCGGCTGAAACCACATTGATAGAATGAAATCCTAACATACCTGCCGCCATCATAAAGGCACAAGAAACAACAAGTGTTACGCTTGAAGCCAAGCCATCAATACCGTCGGTTAAATTTACGGCATTTGTAAAACCATAAATAAACATTAAGGCAATTGGCCAAAACAAAAGGCCAATACCCTTTGTTATTGCAACATCACCCAAAAATGGGATATATGTGGTTTTCATGCCCGCAATGCCAAGAACCGCCAAATAAACAGCAGCAGTAAGTAACTGTAAAAAGGTTTTTTGACGGGCTGTAAGACCTAAATTGCGTTTTTTAACAACCTTAATATAATCATCAAAAAATCCGATAGCCGCCATGCAAAGCGCCATTAAAATACCCGCCAAAAATATTGTAAGCTTGTATTTATCCTTGCAGTCAATAAAAAAGTTTTTATTAAAAATAGCTGCATAAGAAAAGCCAAGCCCAAGGGCAATAATACTGCCGCCAATAAACATAACACCGCCCATTGTGGGTGTTCCCTGTTTTTCTTTGTGCCAATTTGGACCAATATCAAGAATAGTTTGACCAAATTTAAGCTTTCTTAAAAAAGGAATAACAAAAAATCCCGAAGCGGCAGTTACTGCAAAGGCAATAAAAGCAACCAATGGTGTGGTAAAATCCATTATTTTCACAGCTCCTTTAAGACAAGCAGTTTTTAACAACCTCACGCTCGTCAAAATGTATTTTTTCTTTACCTATAATTTGGTAAGTTTCATGTCCCTTACCTGCTAATACTATTATATCATCTTTTTCAGCAAAAGAAAGAGCAAATTTTATCGCATCCCGTCGGTTTTCAAAAACCTTGTGCGATTTATACTTTGGCACACCCTTTAAAATATCGCAAATTATTTCTTTTGGGTCTTCAGTTCGCGGATTATCGCTTGTGACAATTAAATAATCGGCATAGATTGATGCAATTTCGCCCATTAAAGAACGCTTTGTTTTATCTCTGTCACCGCCGCAACC
>JAZKYB010000009.1:0-5653 GCA_045611905.1 Acutalibacteraceae bacterium
TGCCGGAAGTGCTATCTTCCACTTGAATTTACCCATGATTGAAAGAGCGCCGCATTTGGCCTTCTTTGCATTATGTGTACAAACTCTTATACATTCACCGCAGTCAATACAGCGTCCCTCATTAATAACGGCATGACCGTCTTTAACCCTTATTGCTTCTGTAGGGCAATGCTTTAAGCAGGCGGTACAGCCGGTACATTTTTCGACATCTAAATATACTGAATGTTCGTATGTATTCATAAACAATACCTGCCGAAAACTAATTTATATTTACTCGCATTGTTATTGTGGTGCCTTCGCCCACAACAGAATTGATTTCCATAAAATCAGAATAACGCTTCATATTGGGAAGACCCATACCTGCGCCAAAACCAAGCGAACGAATATTATCAGTAGCGGTTGAAAAACCTTCCTGCATAGCTTGGTTAATATCTTTGATTCCGGGGCCCTTGTCAGTTAAAACAATTTCAACACAGTCTTCGGTCACGCTAACGTCGGCAACACCGCCCCCTGCGTGAATTACCATATTGATTTCACCCTCGTACATAGCAATGGAAACCTGCCTGATTTTTTCGGGTGGCAACCCTAACTGCCTTAAATTCTTTTTCACCATAACCGAGGCATGACCGGCAGATGTGAAATCTTGTCCGTCTACCACAAAGTGAAATTTTAAAGCTTCAGACATTTTTTGCCCTGTTTCCTACAAGACCGTTACTGTATAAAATACCGCATGCCTCGTAAAGTCGTTTTTTGGTTGCCAATAAAACGATACCGCTTTCTTGCGCCAAAGAAATCATTTCGGCAGTAGGATTTTTCGAACGCACGAATACGACACATTTCATATCCATCATTTCAGCTGTTCTTATAACCTGTGAATTAACAAGGCCCGTAAGCAAAACAGCTTGGTCTTTAACATAAGCTAAAACATCGCTCATCATATCACTGCCACAAGCAGAATAAACCGAAGCATCAAGTTCTTCTTCACAGCAAATAACCTCAGCATCGAGTAAATCTTTAATTGTATTGATTTTCATACAAATTATTCCCTCTTGCTTTATTTTTGAAAGCCGTATTTTTCAAGAATGCCGTCAACATCATCAACTGTAAGACGACCGTAAACTTCTTCATTAACTGTTAAAACAGGTGCCAAACCGCAAGCGCCTATGCAGCGGCAAGCGGTAAGAGAAAATTTACCGTCATCAGTACATTCGTCAGAGCCAATGCCAAGACGTTCTGAAAGTTTGTTAAAGATATCACCGGAACCTTTAACATAGCAAGCGGTACCAAGACATACAGAAATGTTGTAGTCGCCCTTTGGTGACAATGAGAACTGTGCATAGAATGTTGCAACGCCGTAAACCTTTTCAAGCGGAACATCCATACCGTCAGCTATCATTGATTGAACCTCTAAAGGAAGGTAGCCGTAAATGTTTTGCGCTTCCTGCATAACGGCCATTAAATAGCTTTTGTCGTGCTTGTGAGCGTCAATAACAGCATTAAGCTGTGCTTCCTGTTCAGGCGTTCCCTTGAAAGGGAGTTTGCTGATTTTTTTAAGCATGAAACAAATCCTCCTATAAGATAATTGCGATATATACCACCATAATTGTGGCATTATATATACATAAAAAATTATACCATATTTTAAGGCAATTGCAAAGGTTTTTTATGTATTTTTAAATATTTTTTTATTCTTTTTTAACATAATGCGACTTTTCTTGAATTTTTTAAAGTTATATAGTATAATTTTAATGAAAACTTGAAAGGAATTTTAAAATGAAGCCGATTATTAAAATTATCTCGCTGATTTTAACCATCGTTTTATTGCTCCCGCTTACTTCGTGTGACGACACAAACGATGCCTATATATACTTCCAACTTGACGAAGTTCCCCGCACGCTTGACCCACAAACCGCACAAACTGATATAGAGCTATTGCTATGCCAAAACCTATATGAAGGACTCATGCGTTTTGACAGTGAAGGAAAACTTGTTTGTGCCGTTGCGGAAAGTTACCAAAAGCAAGGTCTTACATACACTTTTAAAATAAGCAATAAGGCCGAATGGAAAAATGGTGATAAAATTACCGCAAACGACTTTGTGTTTGCTTTTAAGCGCGCTTTAAGCGCCGATACTAAATCCCCCTATTCTTCCCTGCTTTTTTCAATTAAAAACGCCCAAAGCTTTTTACAAGGGAAATCTACCGATTTGGGTGTTACAGCAGTTGATAACCAAACCTTGAAGATTGAACTTTCTTATGACGATAAAAGCTTTTTGGAAATTTTAACATACCCAATTGCAATGCCCTGCAATGAACCTTTCTTTATTGAATGCAAAGGCAAATATGGGCTTGACACCGATTTTATTCTTTCTAACGGCAGTTACCGTCTTACAAAATGGGGCAAGGATATTTTTGGCATACGCCTTTACAGAAGCAAATATTATAACGGCAATTTTACCGCTAAAAACGCTGCTGTATTTATTTCTTGTGACGAAAAGCTTACAGCTTATGAAGTGTTAAATAATGGCGATGCCGACATTGCTTTTTTATCTGCAAACGATGCTGCAACGCTGGATAATCAAAAATTCAACTCAGCATCTATCAATAATACAATTTGGTTTTTAACATTATCAAATGATTTGCCGCAACCAATTAGAAAAGCGTTTTCAATTTTAGCAAGCGGTGAAGTTTTTGGTAACAATTTGGGATATGGTGCTTCGGTCGCAAATTCAATTTTCCCGCTTGGCCTTAATGTAGAAACCGATGCCACAGGCACTCTTCCCTATAATCTTGATGCCGCAAAACAACTGTACTCTGAAGCAATTGTAACAATGGAAAATAAAAAGCTACCGGCCGATTTAAAACTTTATTATTACGACAATGGTTTTTCTAAAAATATGGTAACATCTATCGTTGGGCATTGGCAAAACAATTTGGGTGCTTATATAAATATTGAATCGGTTTCTTCGCCCGAACTTCTCGCTGACCAATTGAATAACCAAAGCTATTACATGTCAATCTTCCCAATAACTGCACAAAACCCATCCGTTACCGAATACCTTTCAAAATTTGGTATTAACTATGATAACGGTGATTTAAACACTATTCAGGTTGATGTTCTTTCAGGTAATAACATTGTCCCACTTGCATATGAAAGTAAAATAATTAGTTTTAGTAATTTGCTTGAAAATGTCAACTATCGCCATGGTGGCGGCGCTTTAGATTTAGCTTTTGTCATTAAAAACAACGACTAAACTTCAAAAGGACCGAATAAAATCGGTCCTTTTTGCTTTTTTGAAAAAATATTTTAAATTTTAAACATTCTTATATTGACAAATGTGTTTTTTTAGGTTATAATCATTAGCGTTGCAAATTAAATACAACTCATTTTCGAGGTGTCGCCCAGTTGGTAGGGCGCTAGTTTTGGGTGAGGTTGCGAGCGCGTCCGGTGGACGATTCAGCGAGCATAACGAAGCGCAGCGGTCGACAAGCGAGATACGACAGTATCGAGTCGTCGGGCACCGCAAGAGGGTTACCAAAACTTTAATTTCAACAACTTAATATTTTTTATCGAGGTGTCGCCCAGTTGGTAGGGCGCTAGTTTTGGGAACTAGATGCCGCAGGTTCGAGTCCTGTCACCTCGACCATGTTGAATGTTCATAACGGAACTGACCGTTATGAACATTCTTTTTTATGCACATTAGTGTTTAGAGCAGGTTTATCCTGCTCTTTTTTGTTATGCCGGCAAAGCTTTTGGTATATATGAAACCGCCACACCTTGCCTTGTATCCTTTGTTAAAGGCCTTGAGAAGGCGCTTTCCGGGATTTCTATATAACCCACGAATCGGTAGAATATCACAATCCGTTGAGTTTTGTATTTCCCTTCGCCTTCGGTTTCGTGAACTTCAATATGGTCAATCAGTTCACGAATTAGCGGTGCTGTGATGGTTTTCATCTCCATAAACTTACGAATTGCGTTCAAAAACATTTCTTTATGGAAAACCTTCTTGTCCAATTCATCAAGCCGTATTTTGTAATTAAAGATTTTCTTTTTGAGTTCTTCTTTCTCGTTTTCGTATTTGTGAGAGAGTTCCATAAAGAATGAATCTGTGACTTTACCCGACACATTGTCCTCGTATAACCTTTCGTAAAGCTCATCAATTTTCTTAATTCGCGCTTGGCTTTGTTCTATGCTGGACTTGGTGTGTTTCTGCTCGGTCAACATATCTTTATTCGTCTTATCTGCAAGCAATTGAGCAAACCCTTCTTGGTCATATCTCAGAAAATCTGCAAGTCTTTGCAGTTAATAGGTTACTACCTCTTGAATTGCATCGGCTCTCACATAATGCCTTGTTTGGCAAGTGCCTCTGTAATCCTTAACGTAGTTAGAACAACTGAAATAATGAATATCTTTATTTTTGGTATTGATATGAAACCAAAGTTTGTGTTTGCAGTCGGCACAGTAAAGTAAGTCGGCAAACATATTCTTGGGGATGTTTTTATCTTTGGGCGCTCTGCGTTTGGTTGTTTTTGTGAGCTTCTGCACCTGATCAAAGGTTTCGCGGTCAATGATGGGTTTATGAACGTCCTTGAACACCATCCAATCCTCTTGAGGCTTGAGTATTCGTTTTTTATTCTTAAAGGACCTGGAATAGCTTTTGAAATTAATAACGTCACCACAATATTCTTGTTGAGCGAGTATCTTTGCAACCGAGCTTTTACACCATTTGTAAGGGTTCGGTTGTTTTATTTTACCGCCTCTGGGAAGTCCTTTAGATTGCCAATAGGCCATTGGAATTAACACCTGCCTTTCTTGTAAGATTCTTGCAATGGTTTCGTTGCCTTTGCCCTCTAAACACATTTTAAAAATATCCTTTACAACACTTGCAGCTTCTGGATCGATGATCCATTTCTTTTTGTTTTCGGGATCCTTCATATACCCATAAGGTGGTTGAGATAACGGTTCACCAAGACTACCTCTCGTTCTATGAGCAGACCTAACTTTTCTGCTAATGTCTTTGGCGTAAAGTTCATTGATAACGTTCCTAATTGGAGTAAAATCGTTATCGTCATCGTTACTATCAACACCATCATTAACTGCTATGAACCGCACGTCCTTTTCGGGAAAGTATTGCTCGGTGTAGTAACCGACTTGCAGATATTCACGACCGAATCGGGACATATCTTTTACGATAATAGTTGATATATATCCCATCTCAACATCATCTAAAAGTCTTTGCATATCCGGTCGGTTGAAGTTTGTGCCAGTGAAGCCGTCATCCTCATAAAACTTGATGTTTTGGAAACCGTGTTCCTTTGCGTATTTAGCGAGCATTCGCTTTTGGTTTTTAATAGAATTGCTTTCGCCCTCTTTGCCATCATCGCGAGAGAGTCGGCAATAAAGGGCAGTAATTCCTAAATTTTCTTTCGACTGCATTAGTCCTCCTTCCCGACAGTCGAGCACATATATTCCGTATCAATATTATCTGTTGCAGGCTTTTCTGTCCAATCTGTGAAATCGCTTGTAACAACTCTTGCTAATCGGTCTTTAAGTCCGACCTTTTCTTTTGTGGGCAAGAACGAGGAAGATACAACATACTTGACTTTGCCGATTTTATATTCCTGTTCGCCACCAAGACCTACAATAAATCCCAT
>JAZKYB010000010.1:0-15732 GCA_045611905.1 Acutalibacteraceae bacterium
ACAGCAGAAGAATTAGAAGCCCATGTAATGGTTACATCGTTATAGGTTGTGCCTACACCAGCAAGGTCAATTTCAGTTTCAACGAAGATTTCGTCGGGGTCAATTGCAAGTGCATCTTTTTCGGCTGCAACTTTATCAGCATCGCTAATAGAGTTTGTGTCAACCATTGTTACAAGATGAACAGGGAAAGAAGTGCTGATATAACCGGTCTTACTTGAACTAATGGTTTCATAGGTGCCGTATGTACCCATATAGAAATCATTCAAGCCGTCTTTGGTGTCATTGAGTTGTTCCATATAGAAGGTCTTGTTTTCAGCGTTCCAAATAAATGCTGTGCCCTTGTCAGCTTCGTTAACGATTAATGCGCGGGCTCTGATATAGTCGGTTTCATCAACCAATTTGATGGTGAGATACTTCTTAGCAGTACCGTCCATAAAGTATAGGTAATATTTACCAGTTTCAGGAATTTCAACAAATACGTCAACACCCTTTGTATAATCGTCAGATGTTGAGAGGTAGTGTACTGCATTAGCAGTTTCACCTGTGAAGTACAAGCCCTTGTTCATAAGGTTGCCTTGTACTGAGTAAAGCTTGTAAGCAGTACCTGCAACAGGTGTGTCAACAACTACAGGAACAACGCTTGGAATAGCAGCAACTGTAATGTTGAATTCCTTAGTAGCGGTAGCAGTGCCGCAGGTAAGGGTTGCAGTAAGTTTAACATTTTGTGCTTCTGCTTGAAGTGTAACGTTTAATTTGCCGTTTTCAACAACTGCACAAGCATTGTTTGATGCCCAAGTGATTTTAACATCATCATAGGTTGTGCCTGCGCTCTTAAGGTCGATGCTTGCATCAGCAGTAAAGTCTTTAACGGAAACGTCAAGAGTTGCTTTTTCAGCTGCAACCTTGTCAGCGTCAGAAATCTTGGTGGTGTCAACCATTGTGCCAAGATATGCAATAAAGCTGGTGTCAGGATATTTGGTAGTACCAAATGTGAAGTAGTTATTATAAGTAGCTATATAATATGTGGTGGTTGTATTTCCGCTTGTAATATCCATAGAAGGTGCACCGTTAGATTCAGCAGGAACAAATGGTGCAGCAGGTTTTTCAGTTTGGAATACAAAGTTTACATAGGTTCCGCTTTGAACGAATGTAATGTAATTCTTTACATTATCCTTATTGAAGTAGATGTAGTAACCGCCATAAGTGGGTTCAGCATATACATCAACAGATTCGTTAAGGTCGGTTGTTGATTTACCATAGTAGCCGTCCATTTCGCCTGCGAAATAGAGGGTTTCGCCACGGTTAAGTTGTAACATATAAAGCTTGTAAGCAGTGTTAGCAACAGGAGCAGTAACTTCTACAGGAACAACTGTTGCTTTCTTAGCAAGTTTAAATGTATAGGTCTTTGTCTTGGTAATAGCACCTAATGTGAAGGTACCGGTAATAGAAGCGGTTGTAGCTTCAGATTGAAGTGTAATCTTAGCTTTACCGTCTTCAATAACGATAGCATCGCTGTTAGATTTCCAAGTAATTACAACATTTTCATAGCTTGAACCTTTTGAAGGAAGCTTAATGGTCTTGTTAAGTGGAACATCTAAATCGAATTTAAGGTCTTCAATTTCAACGTCAACTTTTTCAGAATCAGTTCTTTGAATGAATGCGCCATACTTGAAGCAGTCTTTGCTAACAGGGTTCAAGTAGATAGAGCCGTTGTACAATACAACGATACCGCTAACATCAGCAAAGTAGCCCTTCTTAGCAGTGTGACCGTCAGCAATAGCTTTCATGTCAGCATCGCTTACGCTTTGTGGGCAGTCAGTGCGATAGAGACGGATGTAAGAGGTGAGACCAGCGAGTTTGAAGTTATAATATTGTGATTTTTCAGCAAGGTCTTGGTCGGTGATTTCAACGCCCTTGATGGTTACATACATACCAAGTTTTGAAACAAGTGCTTCATCAGAAAGTGAAGTTGCTTCTTTATAGGTGCTTGTAATATCAAGTGGTGCAAAGTCAACAACTTTTGTGTCAAGAACATTTACAGAAGCATCCTTGATTTCGTGTGTGCCGCTGTAGATGTCTTTAGTACCTGTAACAGATACTAACATACCTCTCTTGAGGTTTAAGTCTTTAATTGGGTCAGCAGTCATTGAATATACATAATAACCACCGGCATTGTTTACATCATGTACATATAACATGTTGTATTTTTGGCCTTCACTTTGTGAGTGAATAGCAGCAACATAACCTTCGATTACAACTGCTTTACCAGCTTCCATAGCCATGTATTCTTTCCAAGAAGAAAGAACATACTTAGGAACTTTAAGTTCAAAGGTAAGGGTTGCGGTTTTGCCATCTGGGTCAGAGATAGTTGCAGTTAAGGTATATTTAATGTCAACCTTAGTTTTTTCATTAAGGTCAATTTTAACCTGTTTGTTTTCTGCATCTTCAATAACTTTGATGTCATCACGGTTTGTTGTCCAAGTTACCTTGTAAACAACGCCACCTTTCATAACCTGTGAAACCAAAGTGTAGTCAGCTGCAGTTTCGGTTTCGGTGAGGTATTTTTTGTACATGTTTTTGAGGTATGCCGCAGCATCTTCAACGTCATATACAACTTCTGTCGGCTTTGAATTGTCGACAGGTTTCTCGTCTGCATTGCCCTTACAAGCTGCAAAGCCAGATACACAGAGCACGAGAACGAGAAGTAACGCTAAAAGTTTTTTCATTTTTACTCCTCCTAATTTATCTTATTAACGAACAGTCACGTCGTCAATTGAGAGCAGTTGAATTTGTGATTTGCCGTCAAAGGTATCAACTATGCCTTTAACATCAATCGTTTTGCCTTGGAAGTAGTCTGCTTTAACTGTTTTGCCGTTTTTGTCGGTTAACACAACGGTACGAACAGAAATTTGTGTGCCGCCTGATGTACAGGTAAGTGTCATTGCACCGTCGCTATCGCCACCGTTGTTGGTGGTGTAAACGCTTTTAACAGTTAAGTTTTTCATTGAAATTGAAGAACCAATTGCAAGTTTTGAATAATCAAACTCTTTAATGATTTCTTCGTCGTTTTCAATGATGGTAACATCTACTTTACCTTTGGCAAATTTTTCGGGTGTTGTTACAACCCATGCAGGTTTGTGACCCGATTCAATAAGCATAACTTTGCTTGGGTCGGTCGGGTTCATCATATCATAGTCAAGGTCAGCAATTTGATATGAATCACCGGCTTCGTAATATTGCATCGAGCCAACCATTCTTACCTTGTTGCCGGGCTGTAATATGTCGCCAAGACCGTATTTGAGGTTAAAGCCGTAGTAAACCGCAATACCGTGGTACATATTGGTTTCTTCGTCAAATTCCTCAATATAAACCTGTTGACCTTTGTTTTTGGTGATAACACCTGTAAAGGCAACGGTTTTATTTGTATATTTTTCGGGGTTGGCGCGAAGCTCTTTAAGTGTTAATTCAATGCAACCGCCATAATAGAAATTGGGGTCCTTTTCGCCCGAATAAATATGCTTTTTATGTTCTTTAGCTTGGTCAATCGCTTTAATACCAATTTCACCATATTTAGTGGAAGAGGTAGCTGAAGCAATTGCAAGACCTTCTTGCAAAAGTTCAATGTTTAAGTTGCGATATTCGCCGCCCTCTTCGGTTTGATACCAAATCCAAAGAAGATATCTTTCGCCGGTAGAGTCAGCGTTCCATGCACTGTCTTCACTTTCAATTACAATGCTTTTAGCATTTGAAAGCTTTTCTTTAGTGAAGTTTGAAGCGGTTTTGCCCCATTCTTCAATTTGGCCTGTTGATTCAGGTGTGTTAACAGCAAGATAACGGGCCTTGATTACATCGCCATCAAACGATGCATCGTCAATGTAGAAGTGTGTAGTGTCGCCGTCAATAAGTTGTTTAACTGTAACTTCAACGGTGTTATTAGCGCCGTTTAAATCAAGCTTTACTTCACTGGCATAGTCAATGAAATTGCCATTGCCGTTGTCTGCGGTTTTTTCACCGCAGGCAACAAGCGAAGTTAAAACAACACATAAAAGCAGCACTATCGCACTAATTTTTCTGAAGTTGTTCATAAGTTTAATTCCTCAAAGAAAAATTATGACATATATTCACATTCAGCAACAGCATCTTCAAATGCTTTGTTAATCATAGAGTCAACATCTTTTGCAGTCTTGCATTGTACCATGCAGTATTGGAGAAGTTGACCAACTTGGTCACGAGCTTCAGATGAGCCGTTGAATGCAGGTGATACATAGTAAGCATCCTTTTGATCAAGACAAACCTTAGCAGAAAGAGCAGTAATGTTGTCGCCGCCGTTAGCAGTCTTAAGGAAGTTAGAATATACAGGATGATCAGAAACTGATTCGATTACAGGAACATAACCTGAAATCATTGAGAATTCAGCTTGGAATTCAACAGTTGTGGTGAGGTACTTAGCGAAGAGCCAAGAAGCCAAAACTTCTTGTTCAGTACCGTTGAAGATGCAAAGTGAAGGACCTTGAGAGATAACCTTCTTGTTAGAAGCATCTGCTTGAGGAATAGTAGTGATACCTACATCGAAAGGATATTTACCATTAGCATCCTTGGTTGGACGTTGGTAAGATGCACCTGCAGAAGAACCGATACACATATAAGAACGTGCTTCGTTTTCTTTAAGGTTGGTGAAAAGGCCAGATGTGTAAGAACCGTAGATTTCTTCAGTTGTTACATAACCTTTCTTGTGCCATTCAGCAAATCTCTTAACAAAAGCTTGGTTTTCAGCGGTGTTGAAGAGGAAGTGGTCACCGGTTGCAGATGTGTAAGGGGTCTTTAACTGTTCGGTCATTGTGATGAACCAGTTAGCTTCAGAGTCATAGCCAAGTGGAATGCAGTTGGGGTCAATCTTTAAGATTTTAGCGCAAACATCTTCCATTTCGTCCCAATTGGTAGGAACCTTTAAGCCATGCTTGTCAAAGAATGTCTTATTGTAGTAAAGAACTTCGGTGGATTTTGAAAGTGGTAATGTGTGCATTTTGCCGCCTTCAAATTCGGTACCTTCTTTGTAGTAAGCATCGATAAAGTCATCGATTTGCTCGTCGGTAAGACCAAGAATTTCTTCACTACCGTCAGCTCTTTTAACAGTGCTCTTGCTTGAGATAAGTTCATCAAGTGTTACAACAGCGCCTGCAAGGTTGTAAAGGGCAACGTGGTCAGGGTAGCAGTAAGCAATATTGGGTTGATTGCCTACGGTAAGTTCTGTAGCGATTTTGTCGCGTACATCGTCGTAGCTACCTACTTGTGAGTGTGTGATTTTGATGTTGGGGTAAAGTTCGTTGAACTTTTCAATGTACTTATCAAGTACACTGCGGAGGTTAGCACCCATTGTATGATAGAAAGTAATTTCTACTTCGCTGCCATCATAGGTGATACCCTGTTGAAGTTCAAACTGGGGTTCGTTGTTCTTACCGCCACAGCCGGCCATAGATACCATGCCAAGACAAATAGTAAGAACTAAAAGAAGTGCTACAATAATCTTTTTCATTTGGTTTCTCTCCTTCGAAAAATTTTTTATTTATAATTAAAAGCGGATTTTTTACCCAATTATTAAATCCTGCTTAAAATCCGTAAATTATCCCTTAATACCGCTTCGTGATACGCCCTTCATAATGTATTTGCGCAAGAAAAGGAATACCAAAAACAGTGGTGCGGATACGATAGCAACAGCTGCCATCTGAACGGGGGTGTCGGGTCGGTTATCAACCGTAACATTAAACTTTCTCAAACCGTTGGTAACAAGCCAATATTTTTCGCTGTCAGCAACAAGGTTTGGCCACATATAAGTGTTCCAAGAACCCATCATCTTTAAAATGGTAATTGAAATAAGTGTGGGAAGTGCTAACGGAATCATAACCTTCCATAAATACTTAAGGTCGCTTGTGCCGTCAACCTTTGCGGCAAGATAAAGCTCGTTAGGTATTTGCATAAAGTTTTGCTTTAAAAGGTAAATGTAAAATACACTTACAAGGAATGGAACAATCAAAACTGTAAAGCCATAGGTTTCAAGACCTTTAGTGCCTATCCATCCAAAGTCGTTAACGGTTTGATAGTTGGTAATGGTAAACAATTCACCCGGAATCATCATTGTTGCCAAAAGAGCGGCAAACATTGCGTTTTTACCCTTAAATTCCAAACGGGCAAATGCAAATGCTGAAAGAATTGTGATAATAAGTGATAAAATTGTGGAAACAACACCAACGAAAACGGTGTTACCGAAAAGTCGACCCAAATTTGCACTGTTAAATGCTTCAGCATAGTTTCTAAAGTCAAGTTCTTTAGGGATAAGGGTAGGAATTGTTAAAAGATATTCATCCAAGTTTTTAACAGATGAAATAATCATCCAATAAAATGGGAAAAGAATGATGAATGCAACAGCAAAGAGGAACAAATAAAGGAAAAATTGGCTAATAATTTTCATTATTTTTTGGCCAACGACTACCTTATGCATGTCCCTTTCCTGCATTACTTGTAAAGAAGAATTTTTAGACATTCAAAAGGCACCTCCTTAATAGTGGGTCTTCTTCTTGCTGACATAAAGGTTAATCATTGTAACAACAAAGATTATGCCAAACAAGATAAGAGCCGCGGCCGATGCACGACCTTGCTGATTTTTAATAGAATCGTAAATATAACCAACCATTGTGTTAAGACGACCGTGGTCACCCGCAGGGCCCATACCAACGTCGAATATACCAACGATGCTTGAATATTCCTTAAAGCCACCGATAAAGCCGGTAATAACAACGTAAGCAATCATAGGTGACAAAAGCGGAACTGTAATTTTGGTTAATACACGCCATTTTGGTGTGCTGTCAATTTTAGCAGCATCATAATATTGCTTGTTAACACTTTGAAGACCACCCAAAAGAATTAAAATCTTAAAGGGAAGTGCGTTCCATACAATATAAATAACCATAACGGTTATATTTGCCCAATAACTTGAACCTGCATTAATCCAGTTAATAGGTTCAACACCAAACACACCAAGGAAATTATTTATAATACCTGCGGTGGTGATAATTTGTTCTTGTGATGAAATGTTACCAACAATATTAAACATTGCGGCAAATACCATACCGATAGCAATAGAGTTAGTAACATAAGGCAAGAAGTAAATGGTTTGAAGCAATTTTTGGAATGGTTTAATTGCATTAAGACAAACCGAAATTAAAAGCGCCAAAATTGTTGAAAGCGGAACTGTAAGCACACAAAGAAGAATTGTGTTTTTAAGGCAGGTAACAAAACCTTTATAGTTAACAACATGTTTAAAGTTGCCAAGACCAAGCTTAAAGGTTTGACCGCCAAGCCCCGCAAGTGAGCTGTAATTTTCACTGAAAGCCATTATAAGAGTGTTAATAATGGGCCAAACGGTGAAAATCAACAACAACACGATAGCGGGTGAAAGGTATAGCCACGCTTTCCATTGATGTTTATTTTCAACCATAGTTCACACGCTCCTTAAAAATAAATTCTTTCTTCGGTTTCTTTATCGAAGATAAATGTTTTATGTGGAACAAGTGAATATGAAATTGTTTCTTGACCGTCAGCCAATTCCTTAACACAGTCAGAACTTACAATTGAACGGATAACAGGGTTTAATGAAGCGCCATTTGTTGAAACAATGCTAACATCACGACCCATAACTTCAACATTGTTGAGTTTGCAGGTGAATTCGCCCTTGGTATTTGGCACAAAACCTTCAGGACGGATGCCAACGAAAACTTCACGGTCTTCAATATTAACATCTAAAACAGCATCCTCGCCAATGTAAAGCTTGCCGCCCTGTACCTTACCGTCAAACACATTGATAGGTGGTGTGCCTAAGAATTTTGCAACGAAAAGGTTTGTTGGGTCGTCATATATGTCTTGTGGCTTACCAACTTGTTGAACAATACCAAGTTTCATAACAATAATCATATCAGAAATGCTCATTGCTTCTTCTTGGTCGTGGGTTACGAAAATGGTGGTAATGCCGGTTTCTTTTTGAATACGTCTGATTTCTTCACGGGTTTGAAGACGAAGACGGGCATCAAGGTTTGAAAGAGGTTCGTCCAAAAGTAAAATTCTGGGCATTTTAACAAGTGCACGTGCAATAGCAACACGTTGTTGTTGACCGCCTGAAAGTTCGTTTGGTTTTCTTTCCATAAGGTCATCAATTTGCACAAGACGGGCAACCTCATAAGCGCGTTCAAGCATTTCGTTTTTGGGAAGCTTGTCCTTACCTGTAAGGTTTTGAAGTGGGAAGAGAATGTTTTGTTTAACAGTCATATGTGGATAAAGCGCATAGTTTTGGAAAACAAGACCAACACCTCTGTTTTCGGGAGAAACGTTTGTAACGTCTTCTTCACCAAAGAAAATTTTGCCCGATGTGGATTTTTGCAAACCGCTTATCATATAAAGGGTTGTACTTTTGCCGCAGCCCGAAGGACCTAAAAGGCCAACAAGCTTACCGTCGGGAATGGTGAGGGTGAAATCGTTTACGGCGATTACCTCTTCATTGGATTTTTTGTTTCGGCTGGGAAAGATTTTGGTTAGATTTTGCAATTCAACTTTCATGTAACCGAACCTCCTTAAAAATGTTTATATATGATTAAATTTTTAATAAATTAAATCCGATTTAATATGGTGAACGCTCCACCATTTTGGCGTGCTGTTCTTCTTTATATTTAACAAGTTCTTCTTCACTGTCAAAAATTAACTGACTTGCAAGGTCGACCGTTACGGTGTCGGCCAATAAATCGTGAAGTGCAGAGCGTGTTCTGCGGGTGGATATAAGGGAAGCAATTTGTGCTATAAGTACAAGAAAAAGCATTATAATGCCAAAAAGCCCTGCTGCGCTTGAAAGCACTGCCGCAATTGAAAAAACAGGCAGCATAATTTCGAATGTATATTTACCCAAAATTGCACGAACAAAAAGTTGAACGGGAGAAATTTTAACACCATTGGTGCGCATAACGGCAATGCCAAAAATCTTTTTACCAACGGTTTGCCCGTTTTTAAGGTAAAGCGGAACGATTAATTCCCAAACAAGTACGGCCAATAAAATGCTTGATGCAACGATAATTATGGTTAAGCCAAACAATAAATTTCGAGCTTTAAGAACACGCTCGTCATTTTGAAATTTTTCGTTAGCATTAGTGTAAACTTGTCGTTCTTCTTCGGAAAGTTTTTCAAAATCTTCCAAAGAGATTTCAGGGTCGATATTATATTTTTCTGCATATTCGGTGTAATAACTTTCATAGGTTGCAAGTTTATCATCATACTTTGTTACGACCGAAATTATTGTAGCAAATAAGGTGATTAAAATAGCAATGATTATAAAGTCAAATATCCATGCCGAAATGCGTTTAAAAAGGGTTGGTTTTTGCAAATCATAAATCATAAGAAAGTGATTCCTCACAAACAAAATAAATAAAAAATCAAATACAAACACTTATTATAATAACATAAAATATCATAACACATTTTTCGCTAAAAAACAACCTTTTTAATGTATAAAAATTAAATTTATATATATTATATAAATTTTAATAATTTTTCTTGACATATAGTGCAATTGTTATGTACAATGAGATATATATATAACCTAAATTTGGGAGGATATTTTTCATGGAAATTACTAAAATTTTAGAAAAGTGTGACCACACACTTTTAACCCAAACTGCCACTTGGGATGATATTAAGAAGATTTGTGATGACGGTATGAAATACGGTACCGCAAGCGTTTGTATTCCGCCTTATTTTGTGAAACAGGCAAAGGAATATGTTGGTGAAAAATTGGCTATTTGCACCGTTATTGGTTTTCCAAACGGATATAATACCACCGCAGTTAAGGTTTTTGAAACAAAGGACGCTATAAACGACGGTGCTGATGAAATTGATATGGTTATAAATATCGGCGCATTAAAAGCCGGTATGGACGATTATATTGTTGAAGAAATTAAACAAATTAAAGCTGCTTGCGGCGACAAGATTTTAAAGGTTATTATTGAAACTTGTCTTTTAACCGAAGAAGAAAAAATCCGCATGTGCAAAAATGTTACTGCTGCAGGGGCTGATTTTATTAAAACCTCAACCGGTTTTTCAACCGCAGGTGCCACACGTGAAGATGTTGCCTTAATGAAGGCAAATGTCGGCGAAGGCATAAAGGTTAAAGCGGCCGGTGGAATTTCAGGCATTAATGATGCCGAAGATTTTATAAATTTAGGTGCTGACCGCCTTGGTACAAGCCGTGTTGTAAAAGCTGTACAAGGTCTTGAAGGCAGCGGTTATTAATATTTGAAAGGAAGATATTGTTATGTCTACACCAACTCCACATATCGCAGCAAAAAAAGGCGATTTTGCGAAAACAGTTTTAATGCCGGGCGACCCGCTTCGTGCAAAATTTATTGCTGAAAACTTTCTTACTGATGCAGTGCTTGTAAACAATGTTCGTGGTGTTCAAGGTTATACCGGTTATTATAAAGGCAAAAAAGTTTCCGTAATGGCATCAGGTATGGGACAACCTTCAATTGGCATTTATTCTTACGAACTTTATAATTTTTATGATGTTGAAACCATAATACGTGTTGGTTCTTGCGGTTCGTTTTCACCCGATTTGCACGCTCGTGACATTATTGTTGCAATGGGCGCTTGCACAAATGGTAATTATGCAGCGCAATATAATCTTCCCGGCACATTTTGCCCTATTGCCGATTTTGATTTGGTTAAACGCGCGGCTGAAGAATGTGAAAAAATTGGCGTTAATTACAGGGTTGGCAACATTTTTTCATCTGACATTTTTTATGATGAATCTAATTCCGGTATGCAATGGGCAAAAATGGGTGTTTTAGGCGTTGAAATGGAATCTGCCGCCCTTTATTGCAATGCCGCTCGCGCAGGGAAAAAGGCGCTTTGCATTTGCACTGTAAGTGACTCTTTTATCTATCCCGAAGAAAACACCACCGCAGAAGAACGCCAAAATTCCTTCACAAAGATGATGGAAATTGCTTTGAATTTAGCGTAAAAAACAGAATTTTAAGGATTAAAAATTATGTCAAAACGAGTTTTTTTAATAGTGCTTGACAGTGTTGGTATTGGGGAAATGCCCGATGCGTCCGTCTGGATGGATGAAGGTAGCAACACGTTAGCGGCTATTCGTGATAACGAAAATTTTAGCTGCCCTAATTTAGAAAAATTGGGACTTTTTGCAATTGATGGTGTGGGTGGTAACACTAAAACACCTGTGGGTGCTCATGCCCGTATGTTTGAAGCTTCAAAAGGTAAGGACACTACTATAGGTCACTGGGAAATTGCGGGTGTTTATTCACCAAAGGCGTTCCCAACCTATCCAAACGGTTTCCCGAAAGAAGTGCTTTCTGAGTTCACAAAACGAACAGGAAAAGAAGTTATTTGCAATATGCCATATTCGGGCACTGATGTTATTCGTGACTATGGTGAAGAGCATTTAAAAACCGGCAAACTTATTGTATATACCTCGGCTGACAGCGTTTTTCAAATTGCAGCGCACGAGGATTTGGTGCCGGTTGAAACCCTTTATAAATATTGTGAAATTGCCCGTGAAATTTTACAAGGCGAACACGGTGTTGGACGTGTAATTGCCCGCCCCTTTGTTGGCGAGCATCCATTCAAGCGTTCACCCAAAAGGCATGACTATTCGCTTTTACCACCTGAAAAAACCGTGCCTGCTGTTTTGAAAAACAGGGGATATTCTGTTATTTCGGTTGGCAAAATTTTTGATATTTTTGCAGGTCAGGGTTTTACTGAAAGCTATCCGACAGTCAGCAACGATGACGGAATGGATAAAACTATTAGCATTATGGACCGTGATTTTAACGGTTTATGTTTTGTGAATTTGGTCGATTTTGATATGGTTTACGGTCACCGAAATGATGTTGACGGATATGCTACTGCAATGTCAAAATTTGACAATTATTTAGGCGAAGTTTTAGATAAACTTTCGGACGATGATTTGCTTCTCATCACCGCCGACCATGGTTGTGACCCAAAAACACCTTCTACCGACCATTCGCGCGAATACACCCCAATGCTTGCATATTTTAAGGGTGTAAAAGCGGCTAATTTGGGCACACGAAAATGCTTTGCCGATATTGGTAAAACAGCAATGGAATGGCTTGGCGAAAGCGATGATGAACTTTTTGGTGAAAGCTTTTTGAAGGAGATTTCAAATGACTGATTTTGAACTTATGAAAATCGCCGTAAAGGCCCGTGAAATGTCTTATTCGCCCTATTCAAACTTTAAAGTTGGCGCCGCACTTCTTGCAAAAAGCGGCAAGGTATTTACCGGCTGTAATGTTGAAAATGCGGGTTTCACCCCCACAAACTGTGCGGAAAGAACGGCGATTTTTAAGGCAGTGAGCGAGGGTGAAAAGGAATTTTCAGCTATTGCTATTGTCGGTGGTAAAGGTGACAAACTTAACGATTTGTGTGCCCCTTGCGGGGTTTGTCGTCAGGTACTTGCCGAATTTTGTGACGGTAATTTCAAAATTATTTTGGGCACACCCGATAATATTAAGGTTGTTAATTTAAGTGAAATTTTGCCTTATTCTTTTGGCAAAAACGATTTAAAATAAGCGTAGGTAATAAGTTATGCGAATGTTTGATATCATAAAGAAAAAACGTGATGGTGGCGAGCTTACAAACCAAGAAATTGCTTGGTTTATTGATGGCTATGTCAAGGGTGAAATTCCCGATTATCAAGCCGCCGCACTTTGTATGGCAATATATTATAAGGGTATGACCATTGACGAGACCACCGCTCTTACTTTTGCGGTTCGTGATTCGGGCGAAAAGTTAGATTTTTCAAACATAGATGGTCTTCGTGTTGACAAGCATTCAACAGGTGGTGTTGGTGACAAAACCAGTCTTATTGTTGCCCCAATTGTTGCAAGTTTGGGCGTTAAGGTTGCCAAAATGAGTGGCCGTGGACTTGGACATACAGGTGGCACAATTGATAAATTGGAATCTATTGAAGGCTTTTGCACCGATATTTGCGTGTCAGACTTTGAAAAAATTGTTAATGAAACAGGTATTGCTATTGTTGGTCAAAACGCAACACTTGCCCCTGCGGATAAGCTTTTATATGCTTTAAGGGATGTTACTGCAACTGTTGATAGTTTACCTTTAATTGTTTCAAGTATTATGGGCAAAAAATTAGCAGCCGATGATGACTGCATTGTTTTGGATGTTAAAACGGGTAGCGGTTCATTTATGAAAACTGTTGAAGATAGTAAAAATCTTGCCAAAACAATGGTTGACATAGGTAAACGAGCAGGCAAAAAAATGTGTGCACTTATTACCGATATGAACAGACCTTTGGGCTTTGCAATCGGTAATTCGTTGGAGGTTATCGAAGCAATCGAAACCCTTAACGGCAACGGCCCTGAAGATTTAACCGAACTTTGTGTGGCTTTGGCTTCATATATGTTGGAATTGGCCGAAAAGGGCAGTTATGAAGAATGCAAACAAAATGTTTTGCGTGTTATAAGTGACGGCACAGCACTTAATACATTTGCAAATATGGTGGAAGCACAGGGCGGTAACAAGGAATGGATTTTAAACCCTGAAAACTTCCCAAAAGCTAAATATCAAACAGAAGTTTTAAGCGAAAAATCGGGTTATATTACAGCGGTCAATACTGAAGGTTATGGTATTGCAAGTTTGCTTTTGGGCGCCGGTAGAAATACAATGGCGGACAAAATCGACTTCGCGGCAGGCATTTATCTTTGCAAAAAAACAGGCGACTATGTTCTAAAAGGTGAAAAAATAGCGGTGCTTTATGCCGAGGATGAAAGCAAGTTTGCCGCAGCAAAGAAATGCTTTATTGAATCTACCGAAATTGGCGATGAAAAGCCCTGTGAAATGCCACTTATTTTAGATGTTGTGGGGGATAGCAATGGCTAAATTATATTTTAAATATGGTGCTATGGGTTCTTCAAAAACCGCAAATGCGCTTATAACAAAATTTAATTATGAAGAACGGGGTATGAAGGTTTGGCTTATTAAACCATCGGTGGATGACCGTGATGGTGCAAATGCAGTTAAATCGCGTATTGGTCTTTATGCCGAAGCATATGTGGTAACACCCGACAAAGATTTAATGATGGAATATAAAAACCACAGCGATATAGATGTTATAATTGCTGATGAATGTCAGTTTTTAACCCCTGTTCAAATTGATGATTTAAGAAGAATTGTTGATATATACGATATTCCTGTTTTATGCTTTGGGCTTCGCACTGACTTTTTAACAAAGCTTTTCCCAGGCAGCCGTAGACTTTTCGAGGTGGCTGATTCTATAAGCGAAATTAAAACAATTTGCGCATGTGGTAAAAAGGCAATTATAAATGCCCGTATTGACGAAAACGGCAATGTGGTAACCAAGGGTAACCAAATTTTAATCGGTGGCAACGATTCTTATGTTGCTATGTGTCACAGTTGTTGGCAAGAAGCCATTAAAAACCAAGAAAAATAAAAAATGCCGACTGCAAAGTCGGCGTTTTTTATCTCTCTCTAAGCTCATTAACAAAATCATACATTTTCTTTTGTTTTTCTTTTGGCAACCCGCGATATATATCAATTATGGTTTCTTCGGTCGCATTAAGAACATATTCATTTTCTTCTGTTGATGGCTCGGGTTTTTGTGGATTTTTATAAATGTCTAAAACAGTTAAAGTGTCCTTAGCGGTTAAAGTTTGCGGTTTTGTTGGTGTGATTTCAATTGGTCTTGAGTTTGTTTCGCCGTAAATTATAAGGTCAGGGTCAACATCTAAAACCTTTGCAATTTCAAGCGCCATATCAACCGAAATGTTACCTTGCCTTTCCATTTGTGAATAGGTGCTGCATTTAAGACCTAATTTAGCGCCAAGTTCCGTTTGGTTTAGCTTTTTTTGATTACGATAATATTTAATTCTTTCGTTTACAGTACCGTACATTTTGTTTTCTTCCTTTATTTAAAAACTTGACTGTTAGATGGTTTGTTGTTATAATATTTCATACGCTGGAGTGGCTCAGTTGGTAGAGCAGCTGATTCGTAATCAGCAGGTCGTGGGTTCAAGTCCCATCTTCAGCTCCAAACGAAAATCCGTTCATTTTTTGGGCGGATTTTCTTGCTTTTTCTATTAAAATTATACATTTTTTGTCACAAAATGTCAAGTTTGTAAATGCGTAATTTATTTGAAAAATTCATGCGAAAATTTGCTTAATCGCGCATATGTCGCGCATATATAATAATAAATAGACAAATTGTACAAAAATTACTGCATTTTTTCGTATTGACTTATTGAAGGTTTGTGTTATAATATTATTTGAATAAAATGAAAGATGCTATATTGTTTCATTTTGGAGGGGAACTTATGAAAAAACAATACAAAACACCTTTGTTTGAGGTGTTGGAACTTGTTGCTGATGAAAGTCTTTGCATTTCCGGCGACAGTAACATCGGTAATAGCGGTGATAACGAATTGGACGGCGACGGAATCCTTTAATAACAAATCTTTGTTAGGAGATGACACACATGACTAAATTCAAGAAATTACTTTCGGTTATACTCGTATTTATTCTTTGCTTTGCGGTTTGCGGTGTAATTACTTCTGCTGCTGGCGAAACCCCTGAAGTTATCGTTTACACATCATACGCTAATAAGTCGGATCGTAGCCATGTCGT
>JAZKYB010000011.1:0-7114 GCA_045611905.1 Acutalibacteraceae bacterium
TTACCAAAAACCACCGCTGCAAACGTGGGCGATTTGATTGACTTCTTCACCCCATTTGTGAACGAAGGAAAAACTATTATTCACATTGCGCTTTCTTCTGAAATGTCATCCACATACAACAACGCTGTTTTAGCTGCAAGCGAATTCAATAATGTTAACATTATTGATTCCCGTAACCTTTCAAGCGGCATTGGCCTTATTGTTGTAGCCGCTGCTGAAATGGCTCAAAGTGGTATGTCTGCTGAAGAAATTATTGAAAAAACAACCGAACTTACAAAATGTTCTGATGCATCCTTTGTCATTGATAACCTTGAATATTTACACAAAGGCGGCAGATGTTCGGCTGTGGCAATGCTTGGCGCTAATCTTTTAAAATTAAAGCCCTGCATTGATGTTACAAATGGCAAAATGGATGTTAGCAAAAAATACCGTGGCAAATACGGTGAAGTTTTAAAGCAATATGTTTCAGAACGCCTTGCTGATATTGATAATATTGATTTAACCCGTATTTTTGTAACCCATGCCGGTTGTGCTGATGAAATTGTTAACGCTGTTTACGAACAGGTTAAAGCTACCGCCAACTTTAAAGAAGTTATTGTTAACCGTGCAGGTTGCACCATTTCTTCACACTGCGGCGCTGACACCTTGGGCATTCTTTTTATTAGAAAGTCACCCAAAGTATAATTTTGCATAGTATATTGCAGGGGGCATTTCAGGATATCCTGCATTTCGGCGGCAAAAATGTTTTTGTCCTTGAATAACCGATTTTCCCCTTTATATAAACGAAACCACCCGATTTTTCAGGTGGTTTCTTTTTTTATCATATCATTCAGTTTTTGTTGCAGGTGACTTATATCCCCCGCCGATTCATAAACATCAAACAAAAACGGCATATCTAAAGCGTCATATTTTGTTTTGCAAATTTTTTTAAACGGCAAAAGTTCAACCATTTCAACGCAAGGGTTGTTTTTTACAATTTCGCACAACCTTTGCAAATTTTCATCACCATCATTTAGTGTTGGAACAATAACCTGTCTAATTCTTACCCGCTTATTTTTTAGGTTTAGCATTTTTAAAAATTCAAGCGGCTTTGAAAGCGTGCAACCAACATATTTTAAATAATCACTGTCATTTGTAAACTTAATGTCAAGCATTATATAATCGCTTAAATCAATAAGTTTTTTAACATTTTCATTTATAACAGATCCACTTGTGTCAAGACAGGTGTTTATGCCGTTTTGTTTGCATTTTTCAAAAATTTCTGCCGCAAATTCGGCTTGCAAAAGCGGTTCGCCACCCGAAAGGGTTATGCCACCTTGTGCCCCAAAATATTCTTTAAAACGAAGTGCTTTGCCTGCAATTTCTTCTGCTGAATATTTTGTGCCGCCCGTACCTGCTTGTGTTTCAGGGTTGTGACAATAACCGCACCGAAGCGGGCACCCCTGCAAAAAAACCACAAAGCGCACACCGGGGCCGTCAAGCGTACCCATTGACTGAATTGAACTTACAAAACCATCCATTAAATTACCTCGTGGAAGGTACGGCTTATAACTTCTTTTTGTTGTTCACGCGAAAGCTTATGGAAATTAACCGCATAACCCGAAACACGAATTGTTAAATTCGGATAGCTTTCGGGGTTGTTATATGCTTCTATAAGGGTTTCACGGTTAAGCACATTTACATTTATGTGGTGTGCCATCTTAGCAAAATAACCATCTAAAATAGTAACCAAATTGGTAACTCGTTCATCGTCGGTTCTGCCCAAGGTTTCAGGTGTGATAGAAAATGTATTCGAAATACCGTCACGGCAGTCATCATAACTGATTTTACAAATCGAATTTAATGATGCCAATGCGCCGTTTTCTTCACGGTTATGCATTGGGTTTGCACCGGGGGCGAATGCCTCGCCTGCTTTTCTGCCATCAGGTGTTGCGCCTGTATTTTTACCATACATAACATTTGAAGTTATTGTGAGTACCGAAAGGGTGTGAACAGCATTACGATAGGTTGGTGTTTTGCGAAGTTCGGTAATGGTTTTATGTGTGATTTCCTTTGCAATAAGGTCAACCCTGTCATCATCATTACCAAATTTCGGGAAGTCACCTTCTATATTAAAATCAACAATATACCCCTTGTCATCTCTCACCGGATGAACCTTGGCATATTTAATAGCACTTAAAGAGTCGGCAATAACCGAAAGTCCTGCAATACCAAACGCCATCAAACGTTCAACATTTGTGTCGTGAAGCGCCATTTGTGACTTTTCATAGGCATATTTGTCATGCATATAATGAATAACATTCATTGTGTTAACATAAAGTCTTGAAAGCCATTTTAAATATTCATCAAAACGCTCAACAACGGTGTCATAATCAAGCACGTCGCCTGAAATTATGCTGTTTTTTGGACCAATTGCAATATTGCTTGTGGTGTCATAACCGCCATTTAAAGCAATAAGCAAAAGTTTTGGCAAATTGCATCTTGCACCAAAAAATTGCATTTGCTTACCAACACGCATTGCCGAAACACAGCAAGCAATGGCGTAATCGTCACCATAAATTGGGCGCATTAAGTCATCGTTTTCATATTGGATAGAGTCAGTATCCTTTGAAATTTGGGCACAAAAACGCTTAAAGCCCATTGGCAAAGCAGTTGACCAAAGCACAGTTAAATTGGGTTCTGGTGAAGGGCCAAGTGTGTAAAGGGTGTTAAGAATACGGAAACTGCTTTTAGTAACCAAAGTTCTGCCATCTTCACCCATACCGCCAACCGCTTCGGTTATCCACATTGGGTCACCACCGAAAAGCTCGTTATATTCAGGGGTGCGAAGGTGACGTGCCATGCGAAGCTTCATTACAAAATCATCTATAATTTCTTGAGCATCACTTTCGGTTAAAGTGCCATTTTTAAGGTCACGTTCAATATAAATATCAAAAAATGTTGAAACACGGCCAAGCGACATTGCCGCACCATTTTGTTCCTTAATAGCAGCAAGATAAGCAAAATATGTCCATTGAACTGCTTCCTTGGTGTTAGATGCAGGACCACTTATATCATAACCATATAAAAGCGCCATTTCCTTCATATATTCAAGAAAACGGATTTGTTGATATAACTCTTCACCAAGGCGAATTTGTTCGGTTTTAAAATCGTCGGTTTCAAGCAATTTTTTATCCTTTTGCTTTTCTTCAATAAGGCGGTTAATACCATAAAGCGCAACACGGCGATAATCACCAATAATTCTGCCACGACCATAAGCATCAGGAAGACCTGTTATAACATGGCAATGGCGTGCTTCACGCATTTCCTTTGTGTATGCACGAAAAACACCTTCGTTATGTGTGGTGCGGTATTGAAATTCCTTTTCAATTTTTTCGGAAATTTTATAGCCATAAGCCGCACAGGCCTGACGTGCCATGCGCATACCACCAAACGGATTTATACCACGGCGAAGCGGACGGTCTGTTTGAAGACCGACAATAATTTCGTTTTCCTTATCCAAATAACCTGCGGGGTAAGCGGTTAATGAAGAAACCGTTTCGGTATCAATATCAAAAACACCGCCAAACTGACGCTCAACCTTAAAAAGTGTTTCAAGCTTTGCCATTAAATCACGGGTGCGCTTTGTTGCCCCTTGTAAAAATTGGCTGTCGCCGGTATATTCTGTATAGTTTTGCTGAATAAAATCTCTTACATTGATTTCATCTTGCCAAACACCTTTGTTAAATCCATTCCATTTTTCGCTAAACATAATTTTAAAATTCCTCCATAAAAAAAGCAATTCAGCCAAAATTTACTGAATTGCCCAGACGGTCGGCACAATATATAGTACATTCCCCTGTGGTCAATCCACAATTCCGTCAGTAGTGTACTTAGCACAACATATTGTATAACATAACACCTATTTTGTCAATATATATTAATAAAATATCTTAAAAAAAATCAATTGATATTTACTTGGCAGTATGTTAAAATATTTACAATTATAATTTAAAGGAATGATTATATGAAAACTGTTATTTCAGTTATTGGTAAAGACTCGGTCGGCATTATCGCTAAGGTGAGCCGTGTTTGCAGCGAACATAATGTTAATATTATTGACATTACACAGTCTGTTTTACAAGATATGTTCGTAATGGTTATGCTTACAGAAATTAGCGAGCTTAGCTCTTCTTTTGCAGAATTTTCCGATAAAATGAAAGCTCTTGGCACAGAAAATAATCTTGACATCCGTGTTATGCACGAAGATGTTTTTAATTCGATGCACAGAATTTAAGAGGTAAAAAATGATAAATCTTAACGACATAATGGAAACCATAAATATGATTTCCGAAGAAAATTTGGACATACGCACTATCACTATGGGTATTTCTTTGCTTGACTGTTGCGACAGCGACATTGAAAAGTCTTGCCAAAAGGTGTATGAAAAGATTACCCGCCTTGCCGGTAATCTTGTAAAAACCGGCGAAGATATTGAAAAAGAATATGGTATTCCAATTATAAATAAGCGCATTTCGGTAACACCAATTTCAATGCTTGTTGCTGCATCGGGCGGTGACCCTGTTTTATATGCAAAGGCATTACAGCGCGCAGCAGATGCAACCGGCGTTAACTTTATCGGTGGTTATTCCGCCCTTGTTCACAAGGGATTTGCCGCAGGCGATGAAGAACTTATCCGTTCTATTCCCCGTGCCCTTAATGAAACTAATAATATTTGTTCAAGTGTTAATATTGGTTCAACAAAAGCAGGCATAAATATGGATGCCGTAAAGCTTATGGGTGAAATTGTGCGCGAAACTGCTGAAATTACCGCCGACCGTGAATGTATAGGTTGCGCAAAATTGGTTGTTTTTTGCAACGCTGTTGAAGATAATCCCTTTATGGCAGGTGCTTTTCACGGCGTGGGCGAACCTGACTGTGTTATTCATGTCGGTGTTTCGGGTCCCGGTGTTGTGCAATCCGCAATTAAAAAGCACCCAAATGCAACTTTGGGTGAAATTGCTGAAGTTATCAAACGCACCGCCTTCAAAATTACCCGTATGGGTCAGCTTGTTGGCAACGAAGCATCCCGCCGTTTAGGTGTACCCTTTGGCATTGTTGACTTATCCCTTGCCCCCACTCCCGCCGTTGGTGATTCGGTTGCACACATTTTAGAAGAAATGGGTCTTGAAACCTGTGGTATACCCGGCACAACCGCCGCACTTGCAATGCTTAATGACGCCGTTAAAAAAGGTGGCGTTATGGCTTCGTCTTATGTTGGTGGTCTTTCGGGTGCATTTATCCCCGTTACTGAAGACGCCGGTATGATTGATGCAGCCCGTTCGGGTGACTTGCGCCTTGAAAAGTTGGAAGCAATGACTGCTGTATGTTCGGTTGGTCTTGATATGATAGCTATTCCCGGTGACACCCCTGCTGAAGTTATTTCAGGCATAATTGCCGACGAAGCCGCAATCGGTATGGTAAACAGCAAAACCACCGCTGTGCGTGTTATTCCCGCAATAAACAAAAAAGACGGTGAAGAACTTGACTTTGGCGGTCTTTTAGGTTCCGGGCCAATAATGGATGTAAACCTTAAAAAATCACCCAAAAAATTCATTGAACGCGCAGGCCGCATTCCCGCACCACTTCAAAGTCTTAAAAACTAATATTAAAAAAGAAAAAACCCGCTCATCCGAGCGGGTTTTATTTTTAATTACATTTTAGCAAGATTTGCTTTAAGGGTTGCAAGCTGTTCTTCAAGTTCTTTTGGTAACTTGTCGCCAAACTTCTTGTAGTGTTCAGTGATTTCAGCTGCTTCTTTTTCCCAAACTGCCTTATCAACAGTTAAGATATCCTTAAGTGTTTCGATATCCATATCTAAGTCGGTAAGGTCAATATCTTCGGGCTTTGGAACATAACCGATAGCAGTTTCAGTAGCATCAGCTTTGCCTTCGCAACGGTCAATAATCCAGTTGAGAACACGCATATTGTCACCGAAACCTGGCCATACGAAGTTGCCTTCGTCGTCAGTTCTAAACCAGTTAACATTGAAAATCTTAGGTGCCTTGTCGCCAAGCTTTTCACCCATATCAAGCCAATGCTTGAAGTAGTCACCCATGTTGTAACCACAGAAAGGAAGCATAGCCATTGGGTCGCGACGAACAACACCTACTGCACCTGCAGCAGCTGCAGTGGTTTCAGAAGCCATTGCAGAGCCAACAAATACACCGTTAACCCAGTCTTTTGATTGATATACAAGCGGAGCGCACTTAGCACGGCGACCGCCGAAGATGATTGCAGAAATCGGCACACCTTCGCCCTTGTTGAATTCTTCAGAAATGCAGGGGCAGTTTTCAGCAGGAGCTGTAAAGCGTGAGTTTGGATGTGCAGCATAGGTTGACTTGTCAGCTTTGTCAAACTTAGAAGCATCCCAAGGATTACCAAGCCAGTCAATAGCATTTTCAGGTAAATTCTTATTAAGGCCTTCCCACCAAACAGTGTTATCACTTAAATCGTGAGCAACGTTGGTGAAAATTGTGCCCTTCTTGGTGCTTTCAAGAGCATTGAAGTTTGACTTTTCGTTGGTACCGGGGGCAACACCGAAGAAGCCGTTTTCAGGGTTGATGGCATAAAGACGACCGTCAGGACCTATCTTCATCCAAGAAATATCATCACCAACAGTCCAAATCTTATAACCCTTTTCACGCAAGTAAGCAGGTGGAATAAGCATTGCAAGGTTGGTCTTACCGCAAGCAGATGGGAATGCAGCAGCAACATATTTAACTTCACCTTGTGGATTTTCAAGACCTAAGATAAGCATGTGTTCAGCCATCCAGCCTTCTTTCCAACCTTGGTAAGAAGCAATACGAAGAGCAAAGCACTTTTTACCCAAAAGAACGTTACCGCCGTAACCGGAGTTTACAGAGGTAATGGCATTGTCTTCGGGGAATTGGCAGATGTAACGATGTTCGGGGTCGATGTCACATTTTGCATGGAAGCAACGTACCCAGTCATCGCTGTCGCCCAAAACGTCCAAAACGGCCTTGCCAACACGGGTCATGATAACCATGTTCAGCACAACGTAAATGGAGTCAGTCAATTCTACACCGATTTTAGCCAAAGGAGAACCAATGGG
>JAZKYB010000012.1:0-4844 GCA_045611905.1 Acutalibacteraceae bacterium
TTTCTTAATGAAACCTCAGAATTTCGATTCACTTGCAGGAACAGCAGTATACATTGATAATATTAGTCTTTACGAAGGTAAAAAGCCAAGTAGCAGCACTTTGCCTGAAGGTTATGTATTAGGTGAAACTTTTGAAGACAATGGCACTGGCGGAAAAGATGCTGTTTATTATGGCAGTACAGGTTATTCCAACGGTGTTGCACCACAACCATCAAATAATATTCCAAATGACCCCCGTGAAACATGCTTAGTTGTTGGTAACGGCGTTGGATATGGCGGTTCAACAGGCGCTATTAAATTTGGTTACAAAAACAATCCTGACAATACTAATAAAGCAGGTTTACCTGTATTTAGTATCCGTAATACCGCGGGTTATAATAACAGAAGCGACACTCAATCGTTCTATACAGTTGGTGGTCAAACCTATACTTTAACCTTCTATTACAAAGCAGAAAATATTAATAGCCCTGTAGATATTTACATTCGTGAATATAATAATACATTGCATGGTGCTCGTTTAGATACCAACGATTCTACAAGACCTGCCACATTACTTGCAAGTATTACTCAGGCAACTGACGGTTGGAAGAAGGTTGAAGTTGAGATAGTTGGCACTGCTGGCCAAGGTTTGATTTTCTTAATGAAACCTCAGAATTTCGATTCACTTGCAGGCACAGCAGTTTATATCGATAATATTTACTTAAAACTCCCCGAAGATTTACCAAAAATCAAGTTCGAATCAAACGGTGGTACAGCTGTTCCGGACCGTGACGTTCGTGTTGAAGAAGAATTTGGCGTTTTACCAACCCCAACCAAGAACGGTTATGTATTTGAAGGTTGGTTTAACCAAGATTTCACTACTGCTTATACCGAAGATATGATTTGTCCTGAGAATATCGATGGCACAATTTTCTATGCAAAATGGTCTAAGATGAATACCGAGGCCAAATCTTTCACTGCAAGATTTGAAGAATCAGATTATTCTGTAGTTTCTTATCTTAATGACGGTACAACACAGCACATGTATAACAATATGACTCAGAGCGTATCATGGCTTAAGAATGCTGACCTTTCATATTCGGGCAGTGGCGCTATGAGAATTTCTAACGACCCATTCTATATGTATAACGGTCCTGCCACACACGGATTCGCTCTTACAAATGGCGATGGCACAAGATATAGTGTTGTTAAGGGCGAGCGTTATAAGATTCAATTCTATTATTACGCTACAGAACCCGCTACAGCACACTCACACATTTGCGCAATTGTTTCATCTAACGTTCTTGCTAAAAGTGCTACAAATTCACAACAGGTAGTATTGAAAAAGACTGTTCACGGTATTTCAGATGACTGGCAAATGGTAGAAGCAACATTCGAAGCTAATGTTACTGGTTTTGTTTATATTACATTAACTGCCAGAATTTCAACTTCCGAAGCATCTTCAAGATACCATACAACTTATGTTGATAACGTTACTGTTGACCTTTTAGACGATGAAGGCGTTAAGGTTAGCTATTATGATGGTAACGCACTTAAGAGCTCAAGCATTGGTAAAGCAAATGAAAACATTACCCATCCTGTTTTAGAAGTAAAAGCTGGTTACGAATTCACCGGTTGGTATAAGGATTCTGCTTGCACACAACGTGTAACAAGCTCTGTTTATCCTACTGAAGACACAAGTTACTATGCTGGTTATGTAGCTGCTGACAATTCTAATCCTACCGCTTCTAATGCATCGGGCTTAGTAATGTCATTTGAAGAAAATGAATTAATTGATGCTTTCTATGGTACAAAACAGCGTATAACTAAGGACCTTGACGACATGGGTCGTGAAATTGAATTGGTTAGAAATGACGCTGACACAGCTCGTACAGGCAAAAACTCTATTAAGATGTCTGAACTTGAATACCATTATTCAGAAATTGGTTTCTTACTCTATGATGCCAATAATAAACATGGTAACTTGTATTTAGAACCCGGTGCATCTTACAATGTATCTTATTGGGTACTTCCAAACGAAGCATTCAATACTCTTCAATTCTCTATGGCCTTAGTTGATGTTGCTGATAAGAAATTTGCTGTTAGCGGTGCAACTAAATTGGATTTATTATATGTAGACCCAACTGAGTTCGAAGATGGTGAATGGATTAAAGTTACTCACGTTATTACAAACAATACTGACAGTCTTAAGTCTTTAGCACTTGTAGCTCCTGCATCAGGTAACAGCTGCTATATTGACGATATTGCTGTTAATAAGTTAGTAGACGTAGAGATTAAATTTGAGTCAAACGGCGGTAGCGCTGTTGAGCCAATGACAGTACAAACATTTAATATTGTTGAGGTAGTTTTCGAACCTTTCCGTGATGGTTATGAGTTTGTTGGCTGGTATTCAGATAAAGAGTTAACAAATTTATTTGATTTCGAAAATACCGAAATTACAGGCCCAATGACATTCTATGCTAAATGGAAAGCAGATGAATCATTAATCGTTGACGAAGAACCCTCAACAGATGATGAATCTGATTCTGTTATCGAAGATGTAACTGAAGTTATTGACAATGGTGAAAGACCTGTTATTAGCGATGCTGATGCTATACAAAATGCTACAAATGATACAAACGTTGTAGAAGAAGATTCTGTAAATGTTTTAGCAATTGTGGCAATCGTATGTGGCGCTCTCGTATTGGTTGCAGGTATACTCGTCTTAATTTTAGTTTTAATTAAGAAGCGTAATAAAACAATTATGGGAGGTTGATGATTGTATGAGAAAACGTGTATTATCAGTTATTATCTGTATTATCATGATTCTTTCATCTTTTGCTGGATGCGGCAATAGCAACGTTGCAAAAGTTGATTTAGTAGACAAGAAAATTGATAAAGCTCAGTTAGTTGTAGCTTTAAATCCTGTTTTCGCTTATGACACTGATGATTACTCCCTTGCCTTTAATGATGTTAAAAATGCTGCACAATCTGACAGCAAAGAAGCAACTTTAACCTCTTTGACAAATTCAACAAATTATAGTTGGGCTTTCCGCAACAATAGTAGCTGGAAGTATAGAGGCGTTTATGAATTGGCGAAGTGGAATAACGGTAAGGGCGTTGCAACTAAAAAAATCAATGCTTATTCGTTTAGTGATGACGGCACAATTTCTTTGGCTGCATACAACACCAGCGCAGTAGAAGTAAAAGCTTATGATGGTGCAACAATCCCTTCTTATGGTCTTTTGATTTCTGCAAGTGGTGAAAAAGAAGAAGCTATTTGCTACACCGTACCTAAAACTGGTGAAATTTCTATTCCTTCAGGAACAGTTACTGCTGTTGCATCTGTTGATGGAATTAAAACCGGTTTCTTGGCAGAAGACGGAACCAATAGAACTGGTGTTATAAAAATCACCATAAACAGCAAAGAATATTGGAGCGACATTCTTGTTAACTCCACTGCTTCAAAAGATGGCTCGGCTGTAACTGAACTTACTTATCCAGCCATTGAAAACATCCCTGTAACTGAAGGCGACTTTATCTTTGTAAGTGTTCAATTAAACGCTGAATTAAATAAATCTGAAGACATTTCATCTCCATCTGATACAACAGATAAAGACGATGACGACAATAACAGTTCTTCAAAGCCTTCAACAAACGAAAAAGAAGAAGTTACATATCTTTCTTTAATTCACGATTTCGATAGCCGCTTCAAAATTATTTATCCAAAAGCTGCAGATATCGAAACAAGAAAGTTAGTTACCACAATGCGTGAAGATTTTGAAAAATGCTTAGATGCTGAACAAATCGCTCGCGGTGACGATTTCGATCCAATGGAATATGAAATCCTTGTTGGTGAAACAAACAGAGAAGAATCTAAAAAGGTTTATAAAGAACTTAGAGAAGCTCGTTCTAACCATGCGGGTGACTATATTGTAAGAATGGTAGGAAATAAGGTTGTTATTGCTGCAGTAACTGATTATGCTATGCAACTTGCTGTTGATTATTTCATGACAAACTATTGCAAGAATGACAAGTCTGCTGTTCCTTCAAATCTCAATCAAGTCTTCAAGGAAGATAAAGCAACCGTTATGTTGGGCACAACTAACATTGCATCTTTCACAATTAAAACCGAAAAGTATCCTTCATACATGGTAGTTTCTGCAGCTAAGGAATTAAGAGATTATATTCTTAAGAAAACCGGCTATTTAGTTTCTATCGTAAAAGGTGGAGCCGCTAAGAAGAACGAAATTCTTATCGGACCAAACATTGAAGGACTTGAAAAGTTAACAAACATTCAAGATTATAAAACCGAACTTAAGAATAACCAACTTAAGATAAGTGTTGGCTCAACAACCGCTGCTAACTATGCAATTCAGCAGTTGATGGCACAAATCGAAAAGGGTACCAAAATTAATGACGGTTACTCAGTTTCCGGCACTTATCAAGACAAAGATTATTCTCTTGGTGGCGGTTACGCACTTACTTGGTATGACGATTTCACCGGTGATTTTGACAACGGTGACAGAGTAAGCAATAAGAATTGGACCACAATGGGCGACACATCAAACGGTCCGTTCTATCAACTTACCAAGGTATTGGATAAAATCCAAAACAATGTTGGCGGTCCATGGTATACCCATCAAGATGATCCAAACATCCCTGAAAATTATGCTATGGAAGGCTACCAAACAAGACCTGGTAAAGAAGGCGAAAACTACTTCTTAAGAGATGACTGTCTTGTTGAAGTAACCAGAAAATCTGCAACAGGTTATGAAGCAGTTCGACTCACAACCCAAAATACCATGAACTTCAGATATGGTATTGTTGAAAGCAGATTTATCGCTGCTACCAACAACGGTGCT
>JAZKYB010000013.1:0-1942 GCA_045611905.1 Acutalibacteraceae bacterium
GGCGTTTCTATTTATTCAGAAATTAACCCTGACACGAATTTGGCTTTAGGTATCGTTTCGCAAGGCCTTTGCTTTTTAGTTGTTATTGTTTTTGTATATAACTTTATGTGGAAAACCGGTAACCGTGACAAAGAATCCATAAAACTGCACGGTGCAAATATTTCAAAATTCAAGGGGCTTTATTGCGGCATTTTAGCCATTGCACCAATGTTTTTATTTTTAACCTTTGCAGTTATTACAAAATCGGGCATTTGCGCAAATTTGCCAACCGTGTTATTTACAATACTAAACGGCTATGCCTTTGATATTTTAACCGCTGTTACTAAGGGCTCTAAAGTATTTGGCGACTTGAATGCTTTACAAATTTTAACATATTACAGTGCTCTTATAATTTTCCCAATTGTAAGCACTGTGTCTTATATAATTGGCTTTAAAGATATCGTAATTTCAGAAAAAATTGTTTATAAGAATTCTAAAAAGGGGAATAAATAATGGCAGGTTTATTTGGTTTTTTTAATTTTGAAAAAGAAGGGCCCGGCATATATAAGGACGCCCCCAAAAAACACACATTCTTTGTATTTTTTGAAACCTTTTTCAGAAATATTTGGAAATTTATTTCCATAAATTTGGTTTATTGTATTTTGTGCTTACCCGTGTTTACTAATGGCCTTGCAAACGCTGGTATTACCAATGTTACTCGAAACACCGCAAGGGACAAGCATTCTTTCGGTATTCCCGATTTTTTTGAAACCATAAAGAAAAATCTAAAACAGTCATTAATTGCCGGTATTATTAACACCTTTGTTTATGCACTGGTAATTTTAAACACTTGGTTTTATTTTGCATATGCTAAAAGTTTTTTGCAAATTATTGGCCTTGCTTTTTCTTTTGCTGTTTTATTTGTGTTCACAGTAATGCAATATTATATTTGGACACTTATGATTACCTTTGACTATACAATTAAGCAAATTTATTCAAACAGTTTTAAATTTGTTTTTGTAAACCTTTGGAAAAATTTAATTGTTTTCTTTACAAACATTTTGATTATTGTTATAAATATTTTATTGCTTATTATTTCAAACAAATTTTCTTACGGCGTTTTATTTTTTGAATTGATAATTTTTGTTTTTACATATCCTTGCTTTAATGCACTTTTAATTCAATTTTGCACTTTCCCATCTATTAAAAAGTATATTATTGACCCTTATTATCAAGAACATCCCGACGCTGACCTTGATAAGCGCCGTGATTTGGGCATTGAAATTGCTGCTGCCGAAAACACCACCACTTTGTCTGATGACGAAGACGATGATGACGACAACGGAGTAATTTTTGCGGACTAATTTTCAAAATTCATACATATACTTTTAAAGGGGTATTTGTATGAATTGCAGATTAGCAGAGCTTAGAAACAAGCAGGTTGTTTGCGTTAAAAACGGTAAAATTTTGGGGTATATTTCCGATATTGAACTTGACACTAAAAGTGGCACACTAATATCGCTTATAATATACGGCAAACCGCGTGTATTTGGGCTTTTTGGCAAATGCGAAGATATTATCATACCGTGGTGTGATATTGAAGTTATAGGCCCGGAAACAGTGCTTGTTTCAAGCGATTCACCTTATTGTATTTCAAAATAAAATTTTAAAAAATCACCATAGAAATTCTATGGTGATTTTTGCTTTTATTAAAATCTGTTTTCCCGTGCAAAATAAATTGGGAGTGATTTTTTGAAAGCAGCAAGAATTTTAATAAAAACGATATTTTTCATTTTGGCCGCAATGTCGGTTTTAACTTATAGTTTTATATTTTATTTAGATAACACGGTATCTGACACATATAAAATTAAAAAAGGGGACAACCTTGAAATCAATGCTTTGGTGCCTATAACTGCAACATATAATGGTGCTGCACTAACCGAAAGTGTAAACAAAAAAAGTA
>JAZKYB010000014.1:0-1171 GCA_045611905.1 Acutalibacteraceae bacterium
AGTTCGTACAGAAATGAATGTTCCACCAAGCAAAAAAGCCAAGGTTTGCATTGTCACAACCGACAAGACAACCTTTGAAAGTGGTACTGCTTACATTTGTCGTTTGGCATACGCAAGCGAAGTTTTGGTTGGCGACAACTTTGATTCCGACGGTGCGGTTCGTGTTATTACCGACAATGCAACCGTTTATATGCCAATGAAGGAACTTGTTGACTTCTCGGCCGAAATTGAACGCCTTAAGAAAGACCTTAAAAAAGCTGAAGAAGATAAGGAATTCTTTGAAAAGAAACTTAACAACCCCGGATTTATGGCAAAAGCGCCCGCTGCTTTGGTTGAACAACAAAAAGCAGGTCTTCAAAAAGCGCTTGATAAGATTGAAATGATTATGGGCTCAATTAAGGATATTGAGTCACAAATGTAATTTTATGTATTTTCCAAAGTGTGACCGCTTCCTTTGAAGCGGTCACTTTCGGTGTAACGAATCGTTACGGTTGTAGCAAATTTAAGTCAGCAAAGCATTAAGTACAACAAGATTTTTCTCATCACAGTTACCCGATTATGACAAGTGTTAAAACGCTGATAAAGGGCTTGTTGTCACAGCTTTTTCGACCCCACTGTTACTTTCAGTCACAACATGTGTCTTTAAAACAAAAATCATCATCAGTGCACTTTGGGTATATTGTATGCTCTGTTTCTTTGCGTTTCTTGTTTTTTGTATCAGTTTTTATTGGCTACAATAATATAATTCGCAATTTTAAAGATATAATACTTGTAAGGTTTTGGTGTTATATGAAATATTTAGAAATTTTAAATCACATTCATTCTTTGGGTAATTTTTCACTTGAACCAACCCTTGATCGAATTAAAAAGGTTTTAAAATTGCTTGGCAACCCGCAAAATAATTTTAAAGCTGTGCATATTGCGGGCACAAACGGTAAAGGTTCTGTTTCGGCAATGACTGCAAAGGTTTTTGAAAACGCGGGTTATAAAACAGCGCTTTTTATTTCACCGTTTGTGGTTGATTTTCGTGAAAGAATTCAAATTAACGGCAATTTTATAACCGAAGAAGAACTTGTTTACTGTGCTGAAAAAGTTATGGCAACAGGTGTGAAGCTTACCGAATTTGAATTTATAACCGCCACTGCTTTTTTATATTTCAGCGAAAATAAAT
>JAZKYB010000015.1:0-14662 GCA_045611905.1 Acutalibacteraceae bacterium
CGGTGCTTTACATAAACAAAAAATATGTTGGTTTTACACAGGGCAGCCATTTAAGAAGCGAATTTGACATTACTGACTTTGTAAAAAACGGTAAAAACACCGTTCGCGTTGTTGTTTACAAATGGTGCTGCGGCAGCTATCTTGAATGTCAAGACTTCTTCCGTTTTAATGGAATTTTCCGTGACTGTTATGTTTTACAACGCCCACATGACCACATTGTAAACGTTGATGTTTCAGCAAATTTAACCACCATTACCGCCGCCGCTGATAAAGAATGTAATATCACAATTTTTGATGCGAACGGCAAGGTTTTAAGCGAAACAAATGGTGAAAAAATTGAATATAAACCCGAAAACCCGATTTTATGGAATGCTGAAAAGCCATATCTTTACATCGTTAAATTTGCAAGAAATGGTGAAGAAATTGTAAGAAAAATTGGTATGCGCACCATTGAAATTTCAAACGAATGCGAACTTCTTATAAACGGCCAATCGGTTAAACTTCATGGTGTTAACCACCACGACACAAGCAAATTTAACGGTTGGTGCCAAACCAATGACGAACTACGTTTAGACCTTTTAAAAATGAAGGAACTTAACATAAACTGCGTTCGCACATCGCACTATCCACCCACCCCATATTTTATTGAACTTTGTGACGAAATGGGCTTTTATGTAATTTTGGAAACCGACATTGAAACCCATGGTTTTGGACGCCGAACTGCAAACGGTGGCCGTGGATATGATGTTGACAACGGCCATTGGCCCTGTGACCGTGAAGAATGGAAAAACGAACATATCGAACGTATGCAGCGTGCCGTAATCCCCTTTAAAAATCAGTGTTCGGTTATAATGTGGTCAACCGGTAACGAAAGTGGCCATGGTGTTAACCACATTGAAATGATTAAATGGACACGCTCGCTTAATGATGGTCGCCTTATTCACTGTGAAGATGCTTGTCGCAAGGGTGATTACCGGAATATGGATATTTTGTCATTTATGTATCACGATATCCCCACAATTGAAAAGTTTGCAAATGATGAAGAAATTAAAAAACCATATTTCCTTTGCGAATATTCACACGCTATGGGCAACGGACCCGGTGATGTTTGCCAATATAATGAAATATTTAACAAATACAAAAATGTTATTGGCGGTTGTGTTTGGGAATGGGCCGACCACACCGTTGTGGTTGACGGCGTTCAAAAATATGGTGGTGACTTTGAAGGTGAACTAACACACGACGGCAACTTTTGTTGCGATGGTATGGTATTTTCCGACCGCAGTTTTAAATCGGGTTCACTTGAAGTTAAGACAGCATATCAACCAATTTTCACCGAATTGAAAGACGGTATTTTAACTGTTACAAACCGCTTTGATTTTACAAACCTTAACGAATGTGAACTTGTATATTCTATTGAAGTTGACGGTAAACAAATTGAAAGCAAAAAACTTGTTTTAGATGTTGCACCCCACGAAAAATGCGACATTAAACTTGATTTAGAAAAATTTGACTGCAAGCTTGGTGCATATTTTACCATAAAACTTTATCAAAACAATTATGAAGTTGCCGTTTGTCAGCACGAATTACCCTCAAATATCATTAAACCCGAAGTTTGTGATAAATTTGCCATTGCTGATGAAAAACAGTATGAAATCATCTTTAAAGGTGAAAATTTTGCATATACATTTTCAAAGCATTACGGCAACTTCACAAGCATTGTAATTAACGGTAAAGAACAACTTGCTGAAAGGATGGACTTTACCACCTGGCGTGCCCCGACCGATAACGAGCGTAACATTAAAGTGCTTTGGGGTAACTATAACATTTGGCAAGGTGAAAACTTTGACTGCAACTTTAACAAAATTTATGATTGCAGCTTTGACGGCAAAATCATAAAGGTTAAAGGTTCAATGGCCGGTGTTTCGCGCCTTCCTTATATGCATTATGATTTTACAGTTTCGGTATTTGCAAACGGCAAAATTGAATTTAATCTTGATGCCGATGTTCGTGAGGGTGCTATTTGGCTTCCACGCTTTGGCATTGAATTTGCAATGGCTGACAGCAATGCAAAATTCAGTTATTTCGGCTTTGGCCCTTATGAAAGCTATTGCGATATGCACCACGCTTCTACCATGGGGCTTTATGAATCTTGTGCCGAAAACGAATATGTAGAATATATCCGCCCGCAAGAACACGGCAACCACACAAATGTAAAACAACTTGATATTGGCAATATGCGTTTCACTTGTGAAAATGGTTTAGACTGCAACGTTTCTTGTTACACTTCAAAGCAGTTGACAAACGCAACCCACACCGACAAACTTTATAAAAACGGCAAAACTTATGTAAGGGTTGACTATAAAAGTTCCGGTATGGGTTCTAACTCTTGCGGTCCGGCTTTGGCTGAAGAATTCCGCCTTGATGAAAAGAAATTCAACTTCAACTTCACTTTATCATTAATTTAATACTTGAAAATTTTAACAATATGTGATAATATTAATTTAATAAGGGAGTAGTCAACACTAAGTCTTTTGTGATTTAGTGCTGCGAAGTTCAACAGTCGGAAAATATTTCCTGGCTTCGTATTAAATGACAAGACTTATCTGTTTTATACGGATAAGTCTTTCTTTTTAGCAAAATTGCATATAATAATTTTTAAAAGGAGATTTTTAAAAATGAAGTATTACCTTCAAAAAATTGAAGATGTTTTTAGTAGCATCGGCAGTACCGCCGAAGGTCTCACAACATCTGAAGCTGATGCCAGACTTCAGCAAAACGGCAAAAACAAGCTGGATGAAGGCAAAAAGAAAACCATATTTAAACGTATTATGGAACAGCTTTCAGACCCAATGATTATTATACTTATCATTGCGGCTATAATTTCAGCCATTACCGAATGGTTTGAAAGCGGAAGTTTCCATTTTGTATTCCCAACCGACACCGTAATTATTTTGGTGGTTGTTGTAATTAACACCGTTTTGGGTGTTATGCAAGAAAGCAAAGCTGAAGCCGCTATTGAAGCACTTCAGGAAATGAGCGCTGCCACTTCAAAAGTTCTTCGTGACGGCAAAATTGTGTCAGTAAAAAGCGAAGACCTTGTTGTAGGCGATGTTGTAATTTTAGAAGCGGGTGATGCTGTTCCTGCCGACTGCCGCATTTTTGAATGTGCAAGCATGAAAATTGAAGAAGCCGCATTAACAGGCGAATCTGTTCCTGTTGATAAGCTTATAGGTCTTTTAAACGGCGGCGAAAATGACGAAGTGCCCCTTGGCGATCGCAAAAATATGGCTTATATGGGCTCTACCGTGGTTTATGGCCGTGGTAAAGCAGTTGTTGTTGCAACCGGTATGAATACCGAAATGGGTAAAATTGCTAATGCTATAGCACAAGCCGAAGAAGGTCAAACTCCCCTTCAAATTAAACTTTCGCAACTTTCAAAAATTCTCACCTTCTTGGTGCTTGGCATTTGCGTAGTGCTTCTTGGCTTCCAAGTTGTTACCGCACTTATGGGCACAGGCCTTACACTTGGCATCTTCCTTGAAAGCTTTATGGTTGCTGTTTCACTGGCCGTTGCCGCTATCCCCGAAGGTCTTGCAGCAGTTGTTACTATTGTTCTTTCTATCGGCGTTACAAATATGTCTAAGAAAAACGCCATTATCAGAAAACTTACAGCCGTTGAAACCTTGGGTTGTGCACAAATTATTTGCTCTGACAAAACAGGCACCTTAACCCAAAACAAAATGACCGTTGTTGACCATTATGGTGACAATGAAGCGTTAATTGCAACTGCAATGGCACTTTGCTGTGACGCTGAAATTGACACTGATGGCGTTGTTACGGGTGAACCTACCGAAGCCGCTCTTGTTAACTATGCTAATTCACTGGGTCTTAATAAAAACGACCTTGTTGCTAACGCACCCCGTATTGGCGAAGCCCCATTTGATTCAGGCCGAAAGATGATGTCAACTGTTCATAATACCACCTACGGTATTGTGCAATATACAAAGGGTGCACCTGATGTTGTGCTTAATAAATGCGCTTATGCCCTTATAAACGGTGAGGTTGTTCCCTTTACTGATGAAGTTAAAAACGCCGTTTTAGCCGACAATAAGCGTATGGCAGATCAGGCACTTCGTGTGCTTGCAATTGCGCTTAAAAAGTATGACACAGCCCCTGCTGATTTTGCCCCCGAAGCCCTTGAAAACGACCTTGTTTTCATTGGGCTCACAGGTATGATCGACCCTGCCCGTCCCGAAGTTAAGGCCGCTATTGCCGAATGTAGAAGCGCCGGTATTACACCTATTATGATTACGGGTGACCACAAAGACACAGCCGTTGCCATTGCTTTACAGCTTGGCATTATTGAAGACCCATCAGCCGCTATCACAGGCGCACAGCTTGATGAAATAAGCGATGAAGATTTTGCTGAACGTGTTACCGAATTCCGTGTTTATGCACGTGTTCAACCTGAACACAAAACCCGCATTGTTAATGCTTGGCGTGCCCGTGGTATGATTACCGCAATGACAGGTGACGGTGTAAACGATGCCCCTTCAATTAAGAGTGCCGACATTGGTGTTGGTATGGGTATCACCGGTACCGATGTTACTAAAAATGTTGCAGATATGGTGCTTGCTGATGATAACTTTGCAACCATCGTTTCGGCCGTTTCGGAAGGCAGAAGAATTTACGATAACATTCGCAAAGCAATTCAGTTCCTTTTAGGTTCTAACCTTTCTGAAGTACTTTCGATTTTCACTGCAACAATTATGGGCTTTACAATTTTAAAACCCGTTCATTTGTTGTTTATTAACCTTGTAACCGACTCTATCCCGGCACTTGCTCTTGGCCTTGAAAAGCCCGAAAGAAACATTATGAACCGCAAACCCAGAAGCAGCACCGAAGGTGTGTTTGCAGGCGGTATGGCATTTGATGTTTTCTATCAAGGCGCACTTGTTACCATTTTAACCCTTACTGCTTTCTTTATTGGCGAATATCTTGAAACCGGCGTGTTCGATATTTTCCACCCTGTAGCCAGCGGAGAAGGTATGACAATGGCATTCTTAACAATGTCAATGTGTGAAATTTTCCATTCGTTTAATATGCGTTCACAACGCGGTTCGGTTATTGGTATGGCATTTGCTCAAAAATCACACAACTTGGTGCTTTACGGTGCAATGGTTGCTTCCTTAATTCTAACAACTGCAATTATCGAAGTGCCTTTCCTTGCAAATATGTTTGACTTTACACATCTTGATTTCAAGGCATATGCAATTTCAATTGGTCTTGCCTTCCTTGTAATTCCGATTGTTGAAATCATAAAAGCCATTCAGCGCGGCAAAGAAAAAAAGAAAAACTAATTTAAAACGGTGACCTGTTAAAAGCGGATCACCGTTTTGCTATTATATTATATAATATATATTATTTTTGAAATATGCTAAAAAACTATTGACAAAACAGGGTGTTTGGTGCGATAATAAGTGTAATAATACAACAATGGATTTATTATGTCCTGTTAATTTTAGGTGATATAAATGCGAGTTATAACCGGTATTGCTCGGGGCAAGCGCCTTGTCACACCGGACTCATACGATGTTCGCCCAACCTCTGACAAGGTTAAGGAAGCATTGTTCAGCGCCCTGCAATTTGATATTGAAGGTCGCCGTGTGTTAGATTTATTTGCCGGCTGCGGCCAACTTGGTATAGAGGCATTAAGCCGTGGTGCTAAAAGTTGTGTTTTTGTTGATAACAGCCGCACTTCAATAAATCTTGTTAAAAAGAATTTAGAAATTACAGGTCTTTCGGATTTTGCAAAGGTTATTCAAAGCGATTTTTCATCCTTTGCGGCAATGAGCCATGACACCTTTGACCTTGTTTTTTTAGACCCACCCTATGCAGCAGGTTTTATGACCAATGCTATTAAAGCCGTGCTTCCGCTTATGAGCGATTATGGTATGATTGTATGCGAATACCCGCCCGAAGTTGTTATTCCTGAAGAAATCGGCGGTTTTAAAATTTATCGCACCTATCGTTATGGCAAAATAAACGCTGCAATTTATCGAAAGGGGCTTTAATTTATGAAAAATAGTATTGCCATCTGCCCCGGCAGTTTCGACCCCGTTACCAATGGTCATCTTGACATTATCACCCGTGCTTCACACATGTTTGACAAGGTGATTGTTGTGGTGGCATATAATGCAAATAAAAAGCATTGCTTCACCCCTGATGAACGGGTTGAAATGATTAAAAAATGTATTCCCGAACTTCAAAATGTTGAAGTAGTACATTTTGATGGCTTGTTGGCAGATTATGCAGCCACCTGCGGTGCTACCGCAATTATTAAAGGACTTCGTGCTATGTCTGATTTTGAATATGAATTTCAGATGGCATTAACAAATAAGAAGTTAAATCCAAATGTTGAAACCCTGTTTTTAACCACCGATGCACAAAACATGTATCTTTCATCAAGTATGGTTAGACAAATTGCTTCAATGAACGGCGATATTTCAAGCTTTGTGCCCGAAGCAATAAGACAGGATATCATCGAAAGGATAAATTTTAAAAAATAATACCTTAAAAGGTTTATGGAGGAAGAAAAAATGACACTTGACGAATTATTAGAGCAGTTTGACGAAGTTATCGACGGCGGTATTAAAATCCCCGGCAAGAAAACCCTTGTTGATATTGAAAAATTAAGAGCAGTTGTTGACGATATCCGTCTTAACATTCCTGCTGAAATTAAACAAGCAAAAGGCATTGTTGCTGACCGTGCCGAAATTATTACAACCGCAAAGCGTGAAGCTGATGCTATTATCCGCAATGCTGAAGAAAAAGCAAAAGCAATGGTAGCACAAGAAGAAATCGTTAAGCTTTCACAACAAAAAGCAGCTGAAATCATTGCTAACGCACAAGGCAAAAGCCGTGAAATGCGCAAAGCAGCACAAGATTTTGTTGACGATATTATGCGCCGCGCAGATGAAGGCCTCACCGCTAACCTTGGTGAAGTTCGTAAAACCCGCGCTGCTTTAAAGCAACAAATTCCCACTGTTAACGAATAATTTTAAACCTTAAATTTAATACCTTTAAATGCTTTGACGGAGAAAGTGGCGCCGTTTACAAAATTTTAAGCGAGCAGGGGTTGGTGTAAGCTCTGCAATTTTGGGTTGCCTAAATCACTCCCGAGCAGACGGCTGAAATTTTTTAAAAAGTAAGCTTTGTCCGGCTGTTTACCGTTACAAAAACCGTGAATGTTAGTTCTGCGTAATAGGTGGTTTGTAAAGTGTTTATGCCCTTTATCCTATTGTGGATAAAGGGCATTTTTATTTTGGAAGGAGAAGATGAAGTGTATAAAAACATTTCCCCCAACGTTAATTTCGTTGAAGAAGAAAAGAAAATTAAAAATTTTTGGGACGAAAACCAAATTTTCGAAAAAAGCATAATTGAAAAAGCCGATGGCGAACCTTATGTTTTTTATGATGGCCCACCAACTGCTAATGGTAAGCCACACATTGGCCACGTTTTAACCCGTGTTATTAAGGATATGATTCCCCGCTATCGCACAATGAAGGGCTATATGGTGCCCAGAAAAGCAGGTTGGGACACACACGGTCTTCCCGTTGAACTTGAAGTTGAAAAACTTTTAGGTCTTGACGGCAAAGAACAAATTGAAGAATATGGCCTTGACCCGTTTATCGGTCACTGCAAAGAAAGTGTTTGGAAATATAAGGGCATGTGGGAAGATTTTTCAAAAACTGTTGGCTTTTGGGCTGATATGGACGACCCATATGTTACTTATGACAACAACTTTATTGAATCTGAATGGTGGGCATTAAAGCAAATTTTTGAAAAAGGTCTTTTATATAAGGGCTTTAAAATTGTTCCATACTGCCCCCGTTGCGGCACTCCCCTTTCTTCACACGAAGTGGCACAAGGTTATAAAAATGTTAAAGAACGCAGCGCAGTTGTTCGCTTTAAACTTCAAAACGAAGATGCATATTTCCTTGCTTGGACAACTACACCATGGACACTTCCTTCGAACGTTGCACTTTGCGTAAACCCTGACGATACTTATTGTAAAGTTAAGGCAGCAGATGGCTTTACCTATTATATGGCAAAGGAACTTCTTGACAAGGTTCTTGGCAAGCTTGCAACCGATGAAACCCCCGCTTATGAAATTTTAAGCGAAATGAAGGGTATTGAGCTCGAACACACCGAATATGTTCCACTTTTTGATTATGTGAAACCTATTTGTGACAAACAACACAAAAAGGCATTCTTCATCACTTGTGACAGTTATGTTACAATGAGCGATGGTACAGGTATTGTTCACATTGCTCCCGCTTTCGGTGAAGATGACTCGAAGGTTGGCAGAAAGTATGACTTACCTTTCGTTCAACTTGTAAACAGCAAGGGCGAAATGGCTGACGAAACTCCTTATGCCGGCAAATTTGTTAAGGATGCTGATGTGCTCGTTCTTACCGACCTTGAAAACGCAGGTCTTTTGTTTGACGCACCCAAGTTTGAACACGACTATCCTTTCTGCTGGCGTTGTGACACTCCACTTATTTACTATGCACGCGAATCTTGGTTTATCAAGATGACCGATGTTAAAGAAAACTTAATTAAAAACAACAACACAATTAACTGGATACCCGAAAGCATTGGTAAGGGCCGTTTTGGTGACTGGTTGCAAAATGTTCAAGACTGGGGCATTTCACGTAACCGTTATTGGGGTACACCACTTAATATTTGGACCTGTGAATGCGGTCATATGCATTCTATCGGCAGTATTGAAGAACTCAAATCCATGTCATCAAACTGCCCTGATGATATAGAACTTCACCGCCCATATATCGACGGTGTAACCATTAAATGCGAAAAGTGCGGCAAAGAAATGCACCGTGTTCCCGAAGTTATTGACTGTTGGTTTGACTCGGGCTCAATGCCTTTTGCACAACATCACTATCCTTTTGAAAATAAGGACTTATTTGAAGCACAATTCCCTGCTGACTTCATTTCAGAAGCGGTTGACCAAACACGTGGTTGGTTCTATTCACTTTTGGCAATTTCAACCCTTATTTTTGACAAGGCACCATTTAAAAATGTTATTGTTTTAGGTCACGTTCAAGATGAAAACGGCCAAAAGATGAGCAAATCAAAGGGCAATGCAGTTGACCCATTTGATGCACTCCAAAGTTATGGTGCTGACGCTATCCGTTGGTATTTCTATACAAACTCTGCCCCATGGCTTCCAAACCGTTTCCACGGTAAAGCCGTTGTTGAAGGTCAACGCAAGTTTATGGGCACACTTTGGAACACCTATGCTTTCTATGTGCTTTATGCAAATATTGACAAGTTTGACCCAACAAAATATAACCTTTCCGACTGTAAACTTACAGTTATGGATAAATGGCTTTTATCAAAGCTTAATTCGGTTGTAAAAGCGGTTGACACAAACCTTAATAACTATCGCATTCCTGAAGCTGCACGTGCTTTACAAGAATTTGTGGACGAAATGAGCAACTGGTATGTTCGCCGTGGTCGTGAACGTTATTGGGTACAAGGTATGACCGACGATAAGCTTGCCGCTTATATGACACTTTACACCGCACTTGTAACCACCGCAAAGACCGCTGCTCCTATGATTCCGTTTATGGCAGAAAACATTTACCAAAACATTGTTAAATCAGTTGATGATACTGCACCAATTAGTATTCACCTTTGCGACTTCCCAAAAGTAGCTGAAGATTTAATTGACAAAAAACTTGAAGAGCAAATGGAAAAAGTGCTCGAAATTGTTGTTCTTGGTCGTTCTGCACGTAATGGTTCTTCACGCAAAAACCGTCAACCACTTAATGTTATGTATGTTAAGCTTGATGGCGAATTGGAAGAAACCTATACAAGCATTATTAAGGATGAACTTAACATTAAAAATGTTGACTTTACCGATGCGGTTGACAATTTTGTAACTTATACCTTTAAGCCACAGCTTAAAACGGTTGGACCAAAATTTGGTAAACAGCTTAACGAAATTCGTCAATACCTTATGGAAATTGACGGCAATGCCGCCAAGAAAGAACTTGACGAAAACGGAAGTTTAACACTTAAACTTGCATCAGGCGATGTTACACTTTTGGTTGAAGATTTGCTTATTGATGCCGCACAAAAAGAAGGCTTCTACACCTTAAGCGACCGTGGCATAACCGTTGCGCTTGACACAGTTTTAACCGAAGACCTTATTAACGAAGGTTATATTCGTGAACTTGTGAGCAAAATTCAAACTATGCGTAAAGAAGCTGACTTCAATGTTACCGACCATATTGAAATTACACTTCAAGGCAGCGAAGTTGTTTGCAACCTTGCCGCTAACCATTCGGCCGACATTGTTGGTGACACATTGGCAGATGCGCTTAAAATTGCCACACCTGACGGTTTTGTTAAGGAATGGGATATTAACGGCGAAAATGTTAAAATCGGCGTAAAACGCGTATAAACCACAAAATAAAAACGGACTTGAAGATTAAAACTTCAAGTCCGTTTGATTTATTTAATAATTTCAAGAATTTCTTTTGCTGATGACATAACAAAATCGGGTTTTTCTTTTGAATTTTCTAAAATTTCGGGTGTTGTTTCGCCCGACATAACAAGAACAGTTACACAGCCCGCATTTATACCACTTTTAATATCGGTGTAAATTCTGTCCCCTATTACTGCGGTTTTTTCCTTTTTTACACCCCATTTTTTCATTGCAATGTTAGGCATTGCGGGTTCGGGTTTGCCAATAAACAAAGGTCTTTTACCGGTTGCATTAAAAATCATATCACAAACGCTGCCACAATCGGGCACGCTGCCATATTCGGTTGGGCAAACATAGTCTGGGTTTGTTGCAATATATTTTACATCCTTTGTTGAAAGCATTCGGCTAACATCATCAAGCTTTTTAAATGTAAGTTCGGTGTCGAAGCCCATTACAATGCAGTCAACCTTTGAAATATCTTCGGTAATATTAAAACCATTTTCAATAAGTTCGGTTTTAAGCGACTGTGTACCGCAAACATAAAGTGTGTCATTAGGGCAATTTTCTTTAAGATAAAGTGCAGTGGCTTGGGATGATGTTATAAAATCATCGTAAACTGCATCAATACCCAGTTTTTTTAACTTTTCAATATAAGCCGAAACACTTTTTGAAGAATTATTTGTCATAAACAAATAACGCTTGTTTTGTTTTTTAATGGTTAAAAGCAATTCTTTTGTGAAATCATAAAGCTTGTCGCCAAGGTAAAGTGTACCGTCCATATCAAAAAGGAAAAGTTCTATTTCGTTAATTTTTGAAATATCGTAATTATTCAAAATGGCAAATCACCCCTTTGCAAACACAAAATTATAAAAACATAATAAACTGTTTCAACCATTTTTTCAACATATTTTCAAAAATATATTTACTAAAATTTAAAAATGGGTTATAATTACTGTAAACTAACTAAAAAATGGTGATTAAATGAAAATTGACGCAAAAACCACGCGCAAAATTTTGCTTATTGTTTTTCTTTCGGCAATAATTTTCGCACTTGTTTTTAATTTTTTGGGTGTTTTAAACTTTGCTTCAACCCTTATGGGCTTTATAACCCCTATTATTATTGCACTTTGCATTGCATTTGTGCTTAATGTTTTTTTAACAGGGTTTGAAACCAAGGTTTTTAAATTCTTAAAAACTTCCAAACACAAATTTTTAAGAAAACTTTGCCGTCCTTTATGCCTTTTTCTAACATATCTTTTGGCATTTGGTATTTTGGTTCTTGTTGTTTTGGTTATCATTCCAGATATAAGCGATACTGTTGCTTATATTATTGATAAATTGCCAACCTTTGTGGTTGAATCTCGCCAGTGGCTTGTCACCACACTTGAAAACTTTAACATACCAACCGACGAAATACCCGAAATTGATGTTAACACCTTGATGGAAACCGTTAAAAACATTTATTCAAAATACAGCAACACCATTGTTAATGATGCTATAAACATTACAGGTTCGGTTTTAAGTGTGATTTCAAGCATTTTATTTGGTGTTATCGTTTCAATTTATATTTTGGCCGAAAAAGAAAAAATCGGTGCCTTTTTAAAACGTGTTATCAATTCCTTTATGCCCGAAACTGCGGCAAAGGTTACACATCATATTGCAAAACAAACCTATACTTCTTTCACAAAATTTATTGGCGGTCAGTTTACTGAAGCAATAATTTTAGGTGTGCTTTGTTATATTGGTATGCTTATATTCCGCTTCCCCAATGCTGAAATTATTTCCATTATAATTTGCATCACCGCTTTAATACCAATTGTTGGCGCATGGGTTGGTGCAGGTGTAGGCGCATTTTTAATTTTAATTACTGACCCGATAAAAGCTGTGCTTTTCGCTTTGTTTTTAATTATTTTGCAACAACTTGAAGGCAACCTTATTTATCCCAAGGTTGTGGGTAAAGCGGTTGGTCTTCCCGGTGTTATTGTTATAAGCGCTGTGCTTGTCGGCAGTAATGTTGGCGGTGTTTTAGGCGCTCTTATTTCTGTACCGTTATCAGCCGTTATTTACACCCTTTTAAAAGAGCTTATGGATTATATCGAAAAGCGAAAACACCCAAAAGAAGAAATTGAAACCGAAAACGAATGATAAAAACCCGCAGTTAAAACTGCGGGTTTTATTTATATAACTTCAATTAAAAAACTTACGGGGCGAAAACCGTCATTACAAGAAAGCATTGCCGATTTTTCATTTTTCATCCACCCGTCATAAAAATTGCCGCCACCATTTAAAAGTTCCTTTACAAACGGTTTTATGGTTTCCCAAGCGCTTTCGCAAAAGCCCACAGGCATTTCCAAGCTGTTGCAACAAAAGGTTTGCCCAAGTTCTATTTGGCAAGCGTGTTCAATTGGGTTTTCATATTTTTCAATTAAATCATTATATACTGTTTTTCGCATTACGGTAATTTTAATCATAATGCACCTATCTTTCAAGTTCGGCAATGGTTACGCCGTTTTCGCCTTCGCCAAAAGTGCCAAGACGGAATGATTTTATGTTTTTATGGCGTCGTAAATGTGCCTGAACATTTTTACGAAGCACACCTGTGCCCTTGCCGTGAATTATGCGAATTGTATCAATACCCGCAAGTACCGAATTGTCAATAAATGCATCCAATTCTAAAATAGCTTCATCACTTGCTTGACCACGCAAATCAATTTCGGTAACGGCGGTTCGTTCCGCACGGGATTTTAACCCCGTTACATTGCGGGTTTTTGGTTTTTCGGTTGTGGGCGAAAAACTTGATTTAAACCTAAGGTTTTCAAAATCCACCCACATTTTAATGGCACCCGCCATTACATACGCCTGCTTTTTATCGGGCTTAACATCAATAACAGTGGCATCTCTTCCAATATCAGCCACAACCACAATATCGCCCTTGTTTACCGTTTCAACCGCTTCGCCAACAACTTTTCGTGTTGTTATTGGGTCGGCATTGTTTTCAAGCTCTTTCAATGTGCCTTTATAAGCAAGTCTTGCCTTTTCAGCCAGTTTTGCGGCATTTTCGGCATTTATTTGCTTTTTCATTTCTTCAAGTTCGTTAAGCAAAAGTGAAGATTTATACCGTGTATCTTCTAAAACTCTTGTTGCTTTTTCACGAGCTTCGTTTAACGCTTTTTCAAGCTTTATTTCAAGCTCTTTTTCGCGCATATCGCTTTTTCGTTTAGCGTCATCAAGTTCGAAACGCAATTTTTGCACCTTTTTGTGCTCGTTTTCGGCCTCACGCCGTGCGTTTTCCAAAGATGCCACAACCCTTTCAAAACGCAGGTCTTCATCTTTTACCTGTTCCTTTGCAGAATCAATAATGCTTTGGTCAAGACCGAGCTTGCCCGAAATTGCAAAAGCGTTTGAACGCCCGGGCATACCAATTATAAGTCGATATGTCGGCTTAAGCGTTTTAACATCAAATTCGCAACTTGCATTTTCAACCTTTTGGGTGTCAATAGCATAAGATTTAAGTTCGGGATAGTGTGTGGTTGCAACAACTCGACTGCCGAAAAGCGATAACCGCATTAAAATTGCTTTTGCAAGGGCGGCACCTTCAATTGGGTCGGTACCTGCACAAAGTTCGTCAAACAACACAAGCGAATCATCATCGGTGGTATCCAAAATTGAAATAATATTAACCATGTGTGATGAAAAGGTTGAAAGTGACTGTTCAATGCTTTGTTCATCACCAATATCGGCAAAAATTTTGCTGTAAATTGCAATTTCACTGCCATCATCAACGGGCACCATTAAACCACACATTGTCATTAAAGTTAAAAGCCCAATGGTTTTAATGGTAACGGTTTTACCGCCTGTATTTGGACCCGTTATAACAAGGGTGTTATATTCTTTGCCAAGCGAAACTGTTATTGGCACAACCTTTTTATAATTTATAAGAGGATGCCTTGCATTTTTTAAATAAGTAAATCCATTTTTGTTAATTTTAGGCATTGCTGCCTTCATTTTATAAGCAAGCTTTGACTTTGCAAAAATTAAGTCAAGTTCCACAAGGGCATTGAAAGATGCGGTTATACCACCAACAAAGCTGCCCGCTTCGGCCGAAAGTTCGGCTAAAATGCGGTCAATTTCTTCTTTTTCTTT
>JAZKYB010000016.1:0-1934 GCA_045611905.1 Acutalibacteraceae bacterium
TAAATGGCTTTGGCAAAACGAAAAAATGTTTGACGAACTGAAAGAATTTATGGACGAAATACATAAGTCTGGCGCCAAACTTTTTGTTCAGTTAACCGCCGGCATGGGCAGAAGCTGGGCTATTACCGAACTTGTAGCACCACTTCACAAAAATAAAATTACCCGTGCAATAGTAAAACCTATTATTGACACAAGCCACGAACTTGCTTGTCCGTCACCCCAACCATCACGCTGGGCGCACGATATTATTTGCCCCGAAATGACAGTTGAACAAATTCACGAAATTATTGAAGCATTTGCAAAAACTGCTGCGCTTTGCAAAAAAGCAGGTGTTGACGGTGTTGAAGTTCACGCCGTTCACGAAGGTTATCTTTTAGACCAATTTGCAATTGAATTTTTCAACAAACGCACCGACGAATATGGCGGCAGTTTTGAAAACCGCTATCGTTTTGCGGCTGAAATTGTTAAAGCAATTAAAGAAAAATGCGGCAATGATTACCCTGTTTCTCTTCGTTATTCGGTAGAAAGTAAAATGAAGGGCTTTTGCGAAGGTGCAATGCCCGGTGAAGATTATACCGAAGTTGGCAGAAATATGGCCGAAAGCGAAAAAGCCGCTAAATATTTGCAGGATGCGGGCTATGATATGCTTAACGCCGACAACGGCACTTACGATTCTTGGTATTGGGCACACCCACCGATGTATATGCCCCAAAACTGCAACCTTGAAGATGTTGCACACATTAAAAAGTTTGTTGATATTCCTGTTGTTTGCGCCGGCAGAATGGAAGCCGATATTGGTGCAAAAGCAGTTGCTGAAGGCAAAATTGATGCTGTTGGTGTTGCACGCCAATTCCTTACCGACCCTGAATGGATTACAAAAATGATTGAAGACCGCCTTGAAGATATTAAGCCCTGCATTTGCTGTCACGCAGGTTGTTTTAACTTCTCATCTTCAAAGGGTCACGCAAACACACAAGACCTTACCGACACAATGGGTCTTGCCCGTTGCGCATTAAACCCAAAAACTATGCAATCTAAAAAGTATAAGCTTACCCCCGCTAAAAAGGTTAAAAACATTGCCATTATTGGTGGCGGTATTGGCGGTATGGAAGCCGCACTTGTTTGTGCCGAGCGTGGTCACAATGTAACACTTTATGAAAAGACCGACAAACTCGGCGGTGTGTTTATTGCCGCTGCGGCCCCATCATTTAAAGAAAAAGACCGCGACCTTATTGCTTGGTATAACCGTGAAATTAAAAAATATCCAATTGATGTTAAGCTTAACACCGAAGTTAAAGATATTAAATCGCTTAACGCTGATGAAATTATTATAGCTACCGGTGCTGCGGCTAAAAATATTCCGATAAAGAATATTGATACCACCGTTGAAGCGGTTGATTATTTGCTTGGCAACAAGCAGGTTCACGAAAATGTTGCAATTATCGGCGGCGGTTTGACCGGTTGCGAAATTGCTTATGACCTTTATTTACAAGGCAAAAAGCCAACCATTATTGAAATGCAAGATGACCTGATTGTAACCCCCGGCATCTGCCTTGCAAATACAAGCTTCTTGCGTGATTTCTTTAAAACCAACAAGGTGCCCGTTCACCTTGAAACCTCTCTTACCGAGATTACCGCTTCGGGCGTAAAGGTTAAAGGCAAAGGCCAAAAAGAATTTGAAATAAATGCCGACAGCGTTATTCTTTCGGTTGGCTACAATCCCGCACCCGTCGTTTCCAAGGGCAGACATATTCATATCATCGGCGATGCCCAAAAGGTAGGAAATCTCCGTAGCGTTATTTGGGGCGCATGGAATACATGTATGAAACTGTAAGGAGAGAAGAAAATGATTTTAACAAACGAACAACAAGCCATTCTTAATGGCGAAAAAGGGGAAACACTTGCAAAGGTTATGAAAACCTTAGTTATGTATG
>JAZKYB010000017.1:0-3540 GCA_045611905.1 Acutalibacteraceae bacterium
TTGCTTGTACACCCTGACAAAAATGAATATGGCGACACCCTTATTGCCCGTATACAGCATTATTTATATGACAAGGGTGAATATAAACCCGATGATGAAAATTCGTTCCGTCCTGCACTTGCAAACCGTATCGACCGCAACACCGCGGGCATTGTTATTGCCGCCAAAAATGCCGAAGCACTTCGCATTTTGTGTGACAAAATTAAATACCGTGAAATTAGCAAGCAATATTTAACGGTTGTGCACGGCACCCCAAAAGAAAAAAGTGCAACCCTTACGGGTTACCTTGAAAAGAATGAAGACAAAAATAAGGTTTACCTTTCAAAACATAAAACCGACAATAACCTTACAATTGTCACAAAATATACCCTTTTAGAAACCAAAAACAACCTTTCACTTTTAGAGGTTGATTTATTAACAGGTCGCACACACCAAATTCGTGCCCATATGGCATCAATCGGTCACGCCATTTTAGGCGACGGGAAATACGGCAAACTTAAAGAAGATAAAAAACTTGGCTTTAATAAACAAGCGCTTTGCTCGTATAAATTAACCTTCGATTTTAAAACCGATGCGGGCGAATTGGAATACTTGAAAGGTAAAACCTTTAAACTTTCAAATGTTTGGTTCGTTGATGAACTTTTCCCTAATGCGAAATATTAAAAAAGCACACGGCTTAAAACCGTGTGCTTTAATTTTTTTACATTGTTTTTACTTCGTCGTAAACTTCAGTAATTTCTTCACTGGGTTTTTTAGTTAAAAGACTTACAACCACAATTGCTATGCAAGCAACAATAAATGCAGGCAACAATTCGTAAATATTAAGTACGGTATCGGCAAACTGAACACGAATAACAAACTTCCAGAAGAATACCATTGCACCGCCTGAAATCATACCTGCAAATGCGCCCCAAAGTGTTGTGCGCTTCCAGAAAAGTGCAAACAAAATAACAGGACCAAACGCAGCGCCAAAGCCTGCCCAAGCAAAAGAAACAATTTGGAAAACTGAACTATTGGGGTCAAGCGCCAAGAAAATTGCAACAATTGAAACCACTATAACCGAAATTCTTGCAAGCCAAACCGACTTCTTTTCAGAAAGCTTTATGCCAAATGTTTCTTGTGCAATGTTTTGTGAAATACTTGAAGCCGCAGCTAAAAGTTGTGAATCGGCAGTAGACATTGTAGATGCCAAAATACCTGCAAGAATAATACCTGCGGCGAATGCCGGAATAAAGCCATATTCGCTTAAGAATTTTGAAATATCAACAATAATTGTTTCAGCAGCAGAAGCACTTTCATAAGTGGGAACAATGCCCTTTTGCATTAAGCTGTAACCAACAACACCGATTAAAACAGCAACACCCATTGAAATTACAACCCAAACTGATGCAACACGTCTTGAAATTTTAAGTTTTTCTTTATCTTCAATGGCCATAAAGCGAAGAAGAATGTGAGGCATACCAAAATAGCCAAGACCCCAAGCAAGTGTTGAAACAACAGGAAGTGCACCGTAAGACATGGTTTCACCCGTTGCAACATTAAAGCCCTTGAACACATCAAGATATCCGTTAAGTGTTGAAACATTTGCAAACACATTGCCAAAGCCATGAAGCACGCCTTCACCAAGACCAACAACAATAAACAAAGCAATTGTCATAACAATGCTTTGAATAAAGTCGGTGGTAGATGCAGCCAAAAAGCCACCCAATGTGCAATAAACCATAATAACAACTGCTGATAAAATCATTGCGGTGGCATATTCCATACCGAAAAGTGAAGCAAAAAGCTTACCGCAAGCCGCAAAGCCCGAAGCGGTGTAAGGAATAAAGAAGATAACAATGATAATTGCCGCAATTGTTGAAATTATATGTTTTTTATCGCCAAAGCGTTTGCTGAAAAAGTCAGGCAAAGTGAAAGCGTCAACACGCTGGGTATAAGCCCTTAAACGCTTTGCAACGAAAAGCCAGTTAAGATATGTACCAATAGCAAGGCCGATAGCAGTCCAAGTGGCTTCAGCCAAGCCGCACATTAAAGCAACTGCAGGAAGACCCATTAAAAGCCAACCTGACATATCAGATGCCTCAGCGCTCATAGCCGTAACAAAAGGGCCTAACTTTCTGCCGCCAAGATAAAAATCATCCGAGCTTTTGTTTTTCTTTGAAAATAGTGCGCCAATAAATACCATTCCAAAAAGGTATATTACAATAGCGACCAAAATTACGATTTGGGATGTGGTCATTTTTTTCACCTGTTTTTTAAAAAATATTTATATTAGTATATCATACCATTTTTAAAAAATCAATAATTATTCACTTTTTCGCGTTAAATTGCAAAAGCGAACGGAATTTTCCGTTCGCTTTTATTTTTTTACACCAAATTCATTAATTTAAGCCATTTGCCCGCTTCTTCAACCCAACGACTGTTATGTACTGTAATAGAACTTAAATTATTTAAAACTTGGCAGTCAAAAGTAGACCCGCCGTGCCCACCAAGTGGATAAACATGAAGTTCAAACGGGCGTTTAAATTTAGCCATTGCCGACGCATAACGCAAAGAATTTTCAACCGGCACAACACCGTCCTCTGCAGTATGCCAAATAAATGCAGGTGGTGTGTTTTCTTTAACACAATTATCAAGTGAAAAGCGTTTGTAATTTTCTTCATTTAATGGGTATCCGCCTGTCAAGTTGATAAAAGAACCTTGGTGACAAAGTCCTTCCTCAGCAATAATTACAGGGTAAGATAAAATTGAGCCATTCACCGATTTCGACTGTGGGAACACTTCACGAACTTCGGGCATATCATAACTTGTGGAATAATGCGCTGCCAAATGACCACCTGCAGAAAAACCGATTATTGTAATTTTTTCGGTATCGATATGCCATTCATCCTGCTTTTCATACAAAAGCTCCATAGCGGCGGCAACCTCTCTAATTTGTGTGGGGAATTTATTAGGTGCAACCGAATAATCAAGCACAAAAACATTCATGCCAAGCGGCATAAATGCAATTGCAATTGGTTCGGCTTCTCTTTGTGAGCACATACTATATCCACCGCCGGGGCAAACCAATAACGCAGGACGTTTTTTGTTTTCCCATTTCATTTCAGACATATTATATTGAATATATGCCGTAAGTGTTGGGTCACAATCATTTTCGCCTAAAAATGAATAATAATCCTTTAAATGAATTTTTTTAACTTCCATTTTTATCACCTTATCTTAAAATAAAATACAAAAGCACGATTACACCTAAAATTATGCGGTAATAACCAAATGCTGTGAAATCACGTTTTTTGATATATCCCATAAGGAATTTTATTGCCAAAACAGAAACTGCAAATGCAACCGCAACACCGATAACCAAAACTGCAATTTCTTTATTGCTTATAATAATATTGGCTTCCAAAAAGTCCTTAAATTCAAAAAGGCTTGCTCCAAGCATTGCGGGAATTGCTAAAACAAAAGTGAATTCTGACGCGGCAACACGTGAAGCGCCTAAAATAAGTGCACCGATAATGGTAGCACCCGAACGACTCGTAC
>JAZKYB010000018.1:0-2846 GCA_045611905.1 Acutalibacteraceae bacterium
CCAATGTTTTTAAGTGCGGCTGCGGCACCTTCTGCTGCTGCATTGTCAAAGCTTTCTTGCATTTCAAAATCGTTTGCAAGGTCTGAAAGCATATTGGCTATGCCACCAAATTGGTCTGATACCACCGAACGCACTTCATCGATTCGGTTTTCGGCCGCAATGCGTGATGCATAGTCGGTGTAATGCTTAAAAACGGCATTTCCCATACGGGCGGTTCTAAGGCATCTACCTTTAAATTCTTCGGTTGTGTGGGTTTCGGGGTTAAGCTCACCCTGTTTTACGGCTTTTGTCATTTCCAAAATTGCGGCTACGGTTTCGTCACGCCTTTTTTCCCAACAATGAAGCCGCAGTTTACAGCCGTTACAGGCATCTTGTTCAATGGCATTTATAACGGTGCTGAAATTTGGCGCATTAATTTTTGAAAGTTCTAATGACACCTTGTCCACCGTGTCGGAAACATCTTTTAAAGCGTTAGATGCCAAATTTAGCCGCAGTGTAAGTGATTTTTTTATGCCGTTTGGTATTAAAACCTTTGGATATGCCGAAAACACCTTGCCAAGCATTATGCCAAAATTTCTTGGGGTTAAAAGAAAAATCAGTGCACCAAGCACCGCTTCAATTGTAGTGGTAGCGATTAAAGTGTTGTCGCCTGTTGAAACTGCGCCAATAAATGTAAGTGCCAAGACGATAAGTATTTGGGCGTATTTCCCAAGGGTAGAAAACACCCCGCACATAAGCCCTGCAAGTGCAAATGCCACCCCAATATTGCCCGAAACGCCACCAAGCGTTACGGTAAAGGCAACTGCTGTGCCGCTTATTGCACCCGAAATTATGCCACCGTATTTTGAAGAAACAAGTATAAGATAAACGCTTAAAATTCTGCCAAGTGAAACCCCCGTGATTTGCAAATCAAAAAGTCCCATTATAATAATGTTAAGGGTTATAAGCACCGACACAAGTTCGTTGGCCGTTAGCCCCGACTGTGCCTTATCAAGCGATTTAAAGGCACGGTTTACGAAATATGCACCTGCAGCAGTTAAAAGCATTTCGCTTATAATATCAAGCGAATTTCCGCCAAGACCACGGTATGTTGCGGCAGATGTCATAAGACTTGCAAGCCCTGCAATAAGGGTTACAAAGCCATCACTTTTAATGAGCTTTTTATAATTGCTTAAAAGCAGTTTAATGGCAAGTATTGCAAACATACAAGCAGTATATTTAAAGCCGTTACCTTGTGTTACGGGGAAGATATACCCTAAAAACACACCTAAAGCGCCTGATGGTATATATGTAAGGGGTGTGCCTGCAATTAGTGAAATGCCAAAGGGCAAGAGCTTGTCCATTACTGCTGCGCGTGTTGAAAAATAACCGCAAAATGCAACGAAAAAATGTGAAAATGCGGCAAAAGCCATTTCTTTTTTTGAAACTTTTTCTAAGGTGTTAGGAATTTTTACAATATCCTTCAATTTTTATCACCGCCGTAATTTATTCGATTTAATTGTATAGCGAAAAATTAAAAAAGTTTGTCAAACGGTGGTGTAAAAAAGTGGAAGTTTTTGTCAAAACAATTTTATTTTAATAAATTTTGAAAAAAACGAATAAAATTTTTCTTTTTGCAAAATTTAATTTGGTAAATTTGCAATAGTTTTTCTTGACTTTGCATAGAAAAAAATGTATAATAGTGAATACTTGGCGACTTGTGCCAAAAAATTATTTAAGGTGGTATTTTTAACATGGCAAAAACTATTAAAATTACCCAGGATGGACTTGTAAAGCTTAAAAACGAGCTTGAATATCTTAAGACCGAAGGCCGTACAGATATTGCTGAAAAAATTAAGGTAGCACGTGGTTATGGTGACCTTTCTGAAAACAGCGAATATGATGAAGCTAAAAACGAACAAGCCAAAATTGAAGCAAGAATTGTTGAAATTGAAGCAATTCTTAAAAACGTTGAGGTTATTGAAGAGGTTAAGGGCAGAGGAAAGCCCAAGGCCGTTGCATTGGGCGTTACCGTAAAGGTTTTAGATATTGAATTTGATGAAGAATGTGAATACCGTGTGGTTGGTTCGCTTGATGCTGACCCTTCACAAGGCATGATTTCTGATGATTCACCCTTTGGCAAGGCGCTTTTGGGTAAAAAAATCGGTGACGAGGTTATTGTTGACGCCCCCGCAGGCGAGCTTAAATTCAAAATTTTAGAAATTTCAAAGTAATTTAATTTTTTAAATTCTTTTAGGAAGTGACAAGATGGAACAAAATAAAGTTCAAAATCAACCTATCGAGCAAGATTATAACGAAATCGTTAAAGTTCGTCGTGAAAAGCTTGCCAATTTGAAAGAATCAGGCAATGACCCATTTTTAATTACAAAGTTTGACTTTGATAATGATTCACAAAACATTAAAGCAAATTTTGACGAGCTTGAAGGCAAAACCGTTAAAATTGCGGGCAGAATTTTAGCACGCAGAATTATGGGTAAAGCAAGCTTTGTTGGTATAAGCGATTCTACCGGTAAAATTCAGCTTTATGTTCGTCGTGACGATGTTGGCGAAGATGTTTATGCCGGCTTTAAAAAGTGGGATATTGGCGACATTGTTGGCGTTGAAGGTTTTGTTTTCAAAACCCAAACAGGCGAAATTTCGGTTCATGCAACCGCCATTACTCTGCTTTCAAAATCGCTTTTGCCGTTACCCGAAAAATTCCACGGCCTTACCAATAACGATTTGCGCTTTAGGCAAAGGTATGTCGATTTAATAATGAACCCTAATGTTAAGCGTAATTTCGAGATTCGCTCTAAATTCATAAAATTTATGCGCAATTACCTCGATAATATGAACTATATTGAGGT
>JAZKYB010000019.1:0-8900 GCA_045611905.1 Acutalibacteraceae bacterium
CCTGCAACCTTAAAGTCCATATCGCCATAGAAGTCTTCAAGGCCTTGGATGTCAACCATTGTCATAAAGTCGCCATAAACGCCTTCGTCACCGCTGATAAGACCACAAGAAATACCTGCAACACGAGCTTTAATCGGAACACCTGCAGCCATAAGAGCCAAGGTAGAACCGCAAATTGAACCCTGTGAGGTTGAACCGTTTGAAGAAAGAACTTCAGAAACCACACGGATAGCATAAGGGAATTCATCAACACTTGGAATTACAGGTACAAGTGCCTTTTCAGCCAATGCACCGTGACCGATTTCACGACGGCCGGGGCCACGTGAAGGTTTGGTTTCGCCAACAGAATATGATGGGAAGTTATAGTGATGGATATATCTCTTAGAAACTTCTTCATCCAAACCATCAAGTTTTTGAGCTTCAGAAACGGGAGCTAAAGTAGCAATTGAAAGAACCTGTGTTTGACCACGGGTAAACATACCGCTACCGTGTACACGGGGAAGTAAGTCAACCTTAGCATCTAAAGGACGGATGTCGTCAATGCCACGACCGTCAACACGCTTCTTTTCATCCTTAAGCCAGCTTCTTACAACATGTTTTTGGATAAGGTAAAGAATTTCGTCTATCTTTGCTTCTTGACCTTCGAATTGTGCGTCATATTTTTCGTGTAAAGCGTTGCTGATAGGAAGTAAAGCAGCGTCACGAACGAGCTTGTCATCAGTATCGAGTGCCTTTTTTACATCTTCAATGCAAAATGCTTCCATTTCGGCAAAGATTACGGGGTCTGGGTCGTTAGACTGGAATTCAAACTTTGGTTTGCCAATTTCAGCAACGATGCCGTTGATGAACTTAACAACTTCCTTATTAACTTCGTGACCTGCCATAATGCAGTCGAACATTAAATCATCAGGAATTTCGTTACCGCCGGCTTCAATCATTGCAACCAAATCAGCAGTTGAAGAAACGGTTAAAGTAAGGTCAGTTTTTGCGCGTTGTTCTAAATTGGGGTTGATAACGATTTCGCCATCAACAAGACCAACGTTTACACTTGAAATTGGACCTGCCCAAGGAATGTCAGAAATTGCGATAGCGGTAGAAACACCGATAGCAGCAGCAATTTCAGGTGAGCAGTCAGGGTCAACCGACATAACAGTTGCAACAACCGAACAGTCATTTCTCATATCCTTAGGGAACAATGGGCGGATAGGACGGTCAATACAACGAGATGCTAAAACTGCCTTATCGGTTGCCTTGCCTTCACGACGGGTAAAACCGCCGGGAAAACGACCAACAGAATACATTTTTTCTTCATAATCAACCGAAAGTGGGAAAAAGTCCACACCTTCACGGGGTTTTGCCGATGCTGTAACGGTACAAAGTACACGTGTGTCGCCATAGCATGACATAACAGCGGCATTTGCAAGACCTGCCATCATACCTGTTTCAATTCTTAAGGGGCGGCCTGCAAGTTCAGTTTCATAAACCTTAAAGTTTTCAAACATTTTTTAAATCTCCTTATTCGTTTATTTTTGAGATTTTCGGTTAGCAATAAATTCAATGTACAGGTTTTCTATACACTCAATTTACCGCTAAATCGCGAAAATCTCCCCGCCGTAAAAACGGCAACAAGGCAGACCGTGTTTTTTTCGGTCTGCCTTTTTGTGCAAAAATTACTTACGAAGACCGAGCTTTTTAACAACTGCACGGTATCTTTCAATGTCTTTCTTTTGAAGGTAAGCAAGAAGGTTTCTTCTGTGACCAACCATCTTTAAAAGACCACGGTAAGAGTGCTTATCCTTGGGGTGAGTTTTAAGGTGTGCGTTGAGTTCGTTGATTCTTGTGGTAAGAAGAGCAATTTGAACTTCAGGCGAACCTGTGTCACCTTCATGGGTAGCATAATCAGCCATTACCTGATTCTTTAAATCCTTTGTCATCTCGTTTTCACTCCTTTTAAAAATTCATTCCGTAAACCAAGCACAAGGTCATGAGTGTTCCCTTTCGGGCAGACACCAAGAGCATAGTATACGGTCGCCAAAAGATTATAACACAAACCTTTTAAAAAGTAAAGCATTTTTTAAAACTGTGGTAAAAACTTGCAATATTGCACTAAATATAGTATTATATACCCATATATTGCTTTTAGGGAGAATGAAAAATGCCTGAAAAAGAACAAATCTTAAAAGAAAAGAAGTTTAACCTTAAAAACTTTTTTACCAATTTTTACAAAAAAATTACGGCAGAAAGCAGTTGTGAAAAGCCACCATTAAGCGAAGTTATGCTTGACATTATAATCGCCTTGCTACCTGCCGCCATTTTTGGTTGTGTGGTTTTTGGATTATGGGCAGCTGCTGTTTTGGTGGTTAGCGTTTTTTCGGCTGTGTTGGTTGAATTTTTGTGGAACATAATTTTCAAAAAGCCACAAACCGTGCTTGATTTTTCGGCGGCGGCAACCGGTCTTTTATTTGGTATGGTTTTACCAAGCACCACACCGCTTTGGCTTGTGGCCGTTGGCAGCATTTTTGCAGTGGCTGTTATAAAACTTCTTTTAGGCGGCACAAAATGGAATTTTTTAAATCCGGTTGCCACAACACGCTTTTTACTTTTAGCAATTTTTCCCACAATGCTGACTAAATTCGTTTTGCCATTTAATGTTGATACTGTTGCATCGGCAACTTCGCTTCAATTGGCTTACAAACCGGACGCTGTAAGCATTACCCTAACCCTTAAGGATGCTTTTTTCGGTATTAAAGCCGGCTGTATTGGTGAAATTTCTATCTTTCTTTTAATTGTTGGCGGGCTTTATCTTATGCTAAGGCGAATTATAAGCCCCATAACCCCAATTTGCTTTATAGGTACTGTTGCAGTTACTTCACTCATAGCAGGTCAAAATGTTGCGCTTAACATTTTAAGCGGTGGGCTTGTTATTGGTGCGCTTTTTGTGGCAACCGATTATTTCACAACCCCAACCACACAACTTGGCAAAGTGATTTTTGGCATCGGTTGCGGTGTTATTACCTTTGTTATAAGAAGCTTTACCCCTTTGGGAGAGGGTGTGGCAGTCGCAATTTTAGTTATGAGCTTATTAAACCCGATTATTCATCGTTTAATTACAGGTCAAAAATTTGATTTTTCAAAGATTAAAGCAATTTTAGAAAAAATTAAACCGTTATGGCAATGGATTGCAAAAAAGTTTGTTGCATTATGGCAATGGGTTAAAAACAAATTTTCACTTTTAATTGCCCGTATTAAACCCGAAAACAAAAACCTTTAATGCATATCCCTGTTTTTTGCGGGAAAAATTTTATTACAATTTTTTAAAAGTGAGGCACACCCATTTTGAGAACCAGCGGAATTTTAATGCCAATTTTCAGTCTTGCATCAGATGGTGGAATTGGCACCTTCGGCAAAGAGGCATATCGCTTTGTCGACTTTTTAAAAACATCCAAACAAAGTTATTGGCAAATTTTGCCCTTGTCGCCCATAGGTCTTGGTGATTCGCCCTATCAGTCTGATTCCGCCTATGCCGGCAACCCATATTTTATAGACCCTGAAATTTTAATTGAAGAAAAGCTTTTAACTAAAGAAGAATTTGAAAGCTTTGATTTCGGCAGTAATACCCGCAAGGTTGATTATGAAAAAATTAGCGCCAACCGTTTTAAAATGCTTGGAATTGCATTTGGTCGTTTTGCTCCAAACGACGAATATTATAGATTTTGTGAAGAAAACAGTTATTGGCTTAACGATTATGCACTTTTTTTAACCATTAAAAAAGTTTATGGCGGGGCACATTGGAACAATTGGCCTGACAGTCTTCGCAACTGCGACCAAACAGCGCTTGAAAATTTTAGAAACGAGCATAAGTCGGATATTGAATTTTATAAATTTTTACAATTTAAGTTTTCACAACAATGGTTTAAATTAAAAGAATATGCAAACCAAAACGGAATTCAATTTATCGGCGACATTCCAATTTATGTTTCTTACGATTCGGCAGATGTTTGGGCAGAAAAAAACCAATTTCAACTTGATAAGGACTTTAAACCAACAATGGTTTCGGGTTGCCCGCCTGATGCTTTTGCAAAAGACGGTCAACTTTGGGGCAACCCACTTTATGATTGGAAAAAAATGAAAGCCGATGGTTACAGTTGGTGGGTTAAGCGCCTTAGATATGCACTTAAATGTTATGATGTTGTACGCATTGACCACTTCCGAGGTTTCGAATCATATTACGCTATACCCGCAACCGACACCACCGCCAAAAACGGCAAATGGGTCAAAGGGCCTGATATGGCACTTTTCAGACAATTCAAAAAAGAAATTGGCGAAAATTTACCCATTATTGCCGAAGATTTGGGCTTTTTAACCACCGAAGTTAAAAAGTTGCTTAAAAACACGGGATACCCCGGTATGAAAATTTTGCAGTTTGCATTTGACGGCGACAGCGACAACGACTATTTACCCTATAACCACCCGAAAAATTCGGTTGTTTACACCGGCACACACGATAATGACACTATTATTGGTTGGTGCAGTTCTTCACCCGATAATGAAGTTGAAACTGCCGAAAAATTTTTAAATACCAAACGAAACGACGGCTTTAACTGGGCAATGATTAGGGCGGCGCTTATGTCCCCTGCCGACACCTGCATTTTAATGATGCCTGACCTTTTATCACTTGATTCAAAGGGCAGAATCAACACCCCATCAACCGTTGGTGACAACTGGGGTTGGCGCATTGACAGTTTTTGCATAAACGACTGGCTTTCAAAAATCGTTGCCGACTATACCACCCTTTACGGCCGTGATAATAAATAACCAAAAAGGAACTATCAATCGATAGTTCCTTTTTATTTTAACCCTATTTGTGTTAACACCTCGGTTGTTGTTTCGCCGTTATATGTATATAAAAGCTCATCCAAACCAAATGGTAGCTCGGCACAGTCGGTAAGCTTTATAAGCGATAAGTTTTTCTTTATACGCTCGGTATTTTCTATAATCGACCTTTTAACTGACGGTTTTTCAATTTCATTGGTGTTTAAAATTATTCCATCTAAATCGGCAAAGCGGTTTAAAAGTGCCGCCGCAGTTTTAGGGCCAATTTTATCCGCACCCTTTATATTGTCGGCAGTGTCCCCCGTAAGCGCTTTGAAATCGGCATATTGATTTGGCATTATATTAAATTTTTCAAAAAATAGGTTTATGTCGTAAATAACGCTGTTATCACCACGATATCTTAAAACCTTGACATTTTTATTTATAAGCTGAAAAAAGTCACTGTCAAAGGAAGAAATAAAAATTTCATTATCCTTGCCGTATTTCAAGGCATAGGCCGCTATCACATCATCGGTTTCGCAAACGGTGGTCTCAAAGTGACTGATTTTCAAAAAATCAAGCGCTTTATAAATATCGATAAGCTGTGAAAACGGGTTTTCCTCATCGGGTACAGCGCTGTAATCAACACGGTTTGCTTTATAATTGACATCAATCTCTTTGCGTGGGTTTTGGCTTTCGCCGTCAAATACCACAACGATGTGTGTTGGGTTTAACATACGGATAATTTTCAAAAGTGCACCCACAAAGCCAAGTGTGCCCTGAATTGCTTTGCCGTCCTTGTTTATTATGCGTGACGGCATACCGAAAAACATTTGAAAAAGCAAATTATGCCCGTCAACAATTAAAAGTTTATTTTTCATAATCTAAATCTTTTTCCATTTTAATGTGTGGTATTCCCGCTTCAATAAATTCATCACCAACGGTATTAAACCCTAATTTTTCATAAAACCTAACCGCCGTAATTTGCGAATTTAAAACAATGCTTTTAACCTTGTTTTTCATAAAATAATCAAAGGCGTTATTCATAAGCTTGGTGCCAAGCCCCTTATTATGCTCAACCGACAGCACCCTACCAATATGAATTTCACTTTCCTTTTCGCCCTCAAAAGCACGAAGATAGGCAACCACCTCACCGTTTTGTTCTAAAAATAGGTGGTCGGCGGAGTAATCAACATTGTCCATATCAAGATACCATATCTTTTGCTCAAACATAAAAACCTTGGAACGCGCCTTTAAAATTTCATAAACCTGGCTGTTTGTAAGGTCTGAAAATTTTTTTGCAACAAACTTCATTTTATTAACCTTTTAAATATTCTTTCAAAATTGGTATTGCTTCATCTAAAGAATTAAGTTCCCTAAACATAAGCGATTTTACTTCTTCCGTAAAGGTCACAACATCCGCAATGCCAAAGCACTTCATCCCTGCTGCACAAGCCGCTTTAACACCAAAGTTCGCATCTTCAAACACAAAACAATCTTGTGGATTAACACCCAAACGCTCTGCCGCCAACAAAAACACATCGGGTGCGGGCTTGCAGTTTTCTATCTCATCGCCACCTGCAAACGCTTCAAAATAATCAATAATTCCGGTTTCGCCCAATTTCCAATCTATTTCATATTTTGCCGAACCCGAAGCCACAGCCATTCTAACACCGTTTTGCTTTAAAAATTCAAGCAATTCTACTGCGCCTTTTTTAAGTTCGGGCGCACCGCTGTTTATAATATACTCACGCATTGCCTTATCAAACGCCAAAAGGTCGATGCCTTCATAATGTTCGGCAAGGTATGCTTCCCATCCTTCTCTATTCATGCCGCAAACATGCTGAATGCTTTCACCCGCATTTTTAAAACCCTGCAATTCGCCGGCATAATCCCACGCATGAATGCAAACACTTTGTGTGTCGGTCAAAGTACCATCCATATCAAAAATTACACTAAACATTTATTTTTTCTCCTACATAAAGTTTTTCGGCAATTTCAAAAACCGCTTCACTTTCACACTTTTTAAATGTTGAAAGGCGTTTTTTGTTTGGCAAACCCCAAACATTAAAAATTCGCGGCCCCCACCAAGTGCCAAATTCAGTTTTACAAAAAAGGCCTTTTACAATAGAGAGTGCCGCCTTTTTTGATTTCATAAAAATAACTTTCATTGGGTGTTTTATAACCGCAAAAATAAGTTTGGGATAATGTGCGGTTATGTTAGTAAAAGTTATCCCCGGGTGCGTAACCGAAAGGGTTGCGCCCTTTTCTTTTTCAAAAAGTTCATACAAAGACAGCATTAAATAACGCTTTGCATTACCATACACTTTGCTTGCCGCTTTAACATCCCTAAAATCAAAATTTTGGGGGTTGGTTTTAGAATAATTATGGGCAACGCTGCCGACAGCCACCACTTTACCACCTTTTTGTGATAAAAACGGCAAAAGGCGACGGGTTATATAATAAGGTGCAAAAAAGTTTATTTGAAACACATTATCAATATCGTTGTCGGTTATATAACGCGGTATGCTGTAAGCCCCTGCATTGTGAATTAAAAAGTCAGGGCAATTTTCACACAAAAAATCTGTTGCAGCTTTCACCGACTGCATATCGCTTAAATCAAGCGATATAAATTTTGCATTAACACCATATTCACTTTTAAGTTTTTCGATTTGGTGGTTGGTTTTTTCAAAACTGCGGTTTAAAAGGATTAAATCAGCGCCAAGCTTTGCCAAAAATTCACAAATATGAACACCAATGCCACCTGTGCTACCTGTTATAGCCACCGTCTTGCCTTTAAGCGATGTTGTGTTTTTCAAAAGCCATTTATTATAATTCATTTTACATCTCACTTTATTCACTAAAATATGGTGATTTATCGATCAGATTTTCTAAAAACAAGTTCATGCATCACAAACATAAGGAAGAGAAGGGCAACCTGATACACTGGCAATAGCGAAATAGAAATATAATCGGCTATTATGCCAAACAGGGGCGGCATAATCAAAAACCCTGTGTATGCAAATGCCATTTGCACGCCGATCATTACTTGCGATTTATCTTCACCAAATACAGCGGGAGTCATATGTATGATACAAGGATAGATAGGCGCGCATCCAAGTCCCATTATAACAAAGCCAATTAATGCAAATGTCGAATGGAACGGCATGAATAATAGTATAACGCCTGCCGTAATGATTCCAAGACCCATTCTAATTAGGAAATGATCACTAAGTTTCATAGCAAGAAATCCGTTTGCAAATCTACCAAGCGTGATGCCGATATAAAACATACTTGCAAACCCTGCTGCCACTTCGGGAGTAAACTCCCATTTTTGCACGAGATAACTACTTGCCCATAATGATGTAGTCAATTCAAAGGAACAGTATGCGAAAAAGGTAAGAAAGGAAGCAATTGCACCTTTTGTGGAAAATATCTCTCTAAATGATAGCGCTTTGCTTTCGCCCGCTTCACCGCTTACCTCATTTTTGCCTTTTTCCCATAAAGGAATACTTATAAAAATAATTACAGATAAAATAATCTGCATAAAGGATACAACAAGATAACCAAAGTTCCAATTTTTAAGTTTAACCAATGCGAAGCTCATAATATACGGGCTGATTGATGCACCCAAGCCCCACATACAGTGAAGCCAACTCATATGCTGTGCCTTATAATGCAAAGCCACATAGTTATTAAGAATTGCATCAACGCCGCCTGCGCCCAAGCCGTAAGGAATAGCCCAAAGCAAAAGCATCCAAAACTGATTGCTAATAGAAAACCCAAACAAAGCAACCGCCGTCATCATTACGCTGACCGCCGTAACCTTGCCAGCGCCAAATTTTTGCAACAGCTTATCGCTGAATAAGCTTGAAAGAATTGTCCCCACAAAAATGGTCATAGATAGAATACCCGCTAATGACAGGGGTACATCGATTTCTGTATGCATTACAGGCCAAGCTGAGCCAAGAAGTGAATCTGGTAAGCCAAGACTAATGAAACAAATATATATTAGTGCTAATAATAGACCCACCATTTTTTAATACCCCTTTCAAATTATTATTTAATCGATTAATTTAAGTCGGAGG
>JAZKYB010000020.1:0-1683 GCA_045611905.1 Acutalibacteraceae bacterium
GTTAAAATATGCAGTAAGGGTATAATAAAAATCTTTTACCGATTCTGCATTGGCATATTTTTTATAATCGTCCAATGTAAGATTTTGGGCGTTATCCATCATTTCGGAAAATTGCTCACGGTCAAAACCGCCCTGCTTAGAAGGGTCAAAATTTTCCCTGATATCATTCATAGCGGCTTGCCTGTCGTAAGAAATGGTTGCCGTTACTGACATGCTTTCTAATGTGTTGGTTTTGGCGTTTTCAGCCGCTTGGCGAATAGAAAGACCGATGCATGCTGAAACAGCAATTATTAAAGCAATAATGCCAATAAGCACATTTCTGCCAAGACTTCGCCCAATACATTTAAATGCGTTTTTGAAGATGTACATAAAAGTCCTCCGTTTGTTTTGATGTGTCATAGTATACAAGTAATTTTTTAACAAAATATGAAGAAAATGTAAACTTAAATTCCGATGTTTTAGCAATTGATTTATTTTTGTGGTTGGTGTATAATAATTTCATAATATTTATGGTGGTGTGTTTTATGTTTAATGCCGAAAAAGTGAAGAATGAATGTATTCAGTGGATAAAAGATTTTTTCGAAGAAAATGGCAAGGGCTGCAATGCAGTTGTTGGCATTTCGGGGGGCAAGGATAGTTCGGTTGTGGCTGCACTTTGTGTTGAAGCACTTGGTCGCGACCGTGTTATTGGCGTTTTAATGCCTTGTGGTGAACAAAGCGATATCGACTGTTCTATTCAGCTTGTTGAATTTTTGGGTATTAAAAATTATACAATAAATATTAAAGCGGCGGTTGAAGGTGTTTTGTCGGCAATGCCAAAGGATATGGAAATAACAAAACAAACTGCAACAAATCTGCCCGCAAGAATTAGAATGGCAACCCTTTATGCTATAAGCCAAAGCAATAACGGCAGGGTTGCAAACACCTGTAACTTATCAGAAGATTATGTTGGATATTCTACACGTTATGGCGACGCCGCAGGTGATTTTAGCCCAATATCACGCCTTACTGTTGAAGAAGTGAAAATTATTGGCAAACTTTTGGGGCTTCCCGAAAACCTTGTTGAAAAAACCCCAATTGACGGTTTAAGCGGAAAAAGTGATGAAGAAAATCTTGGATTTTCTTATGCAGTTTTGGATAAATATATCCGTACAGGTGTTTGTGATGATGCCGAACTTAAAGCGAAATTTGACCGACTTTACAGATTAAATCGCTTTAAATTAGAGCCAATACCCGCTTATGACCCTAATATATAAAAAAATTGTTAAAATATTGTTAAATTCCTAACAAAGTTCTTGCATTATGGTTTATTATGGGGTATAATGCATAAGGAAAAAATTGATTATTTTAAAAGGAGAATAAAAATGACAACTAATAAGACAGTTATCAAATGGTTGGATGAAATGAAAGACCTTCTTACACCTGATAAGGTTGTATGGATAAATGGTTCTGAAAAGCAAACCGAAGAACTTCGCAAGCTTGCTGTTGAACTTGGCGAATTAGAAGCTTTGAATCCTGAAAAGTTACCTGATTGCTACCTTCACAGAACCAACCCTAACGATGTAGCCCGTGTTGAAGACCGCACATTCATCTGCACCACAACAAAGGAAGAAGCAGGTCCTACCAACAACTGGTGTGACCCTGCTGAGATGTACGACAAGCTCTATAAAATTGCTCGTGGCT
>JAZKYB010000021.1:0-17528 GCA_045611905.1 Acutalibacteraceae bacterium
TAGTTGCAGACCTTACTCCTCCCGTTGCTCTTGCAGCGTATGCGGGTGCTGCTATTGCTCAGGCAAACCCCATGAAAACTGCATTTACTGCAACAAAGCTTGCAATTGGTGCATTCATTGTGCCCTATGTGTTTGCGCTTAACCCAGCAATGTTGTTTGTAAACACCGTTTGGTATGAAGTAATTCTTATTTGCATTACTGCTATTATTGGTATTTTCGGCGTTTCGGCCGCTTTGGAAGGTTATTTATTAACCAGCATGAAGTGGTATGAACGCATTGTTTCGGCAATTGGCGGTTTGTTGCTTATTTATCCCGGCATTGTTACCGACATTATCGGTTTGGCTCTTGTTGGTATAGTGTTGTTTGAACAGCTTATTCGTAAAAAAGCACATAAAAAGGCATTGTCATAATATAATTAAAAGAAGACGCTTTTAAAAAAGTGTCTTCTTTATTTTTTTGAAAAAATTTCTTGACAATTATGAAAATTATGGTATAATGAACTTCGGTTAGCAACGGCTAACCGAGATTTTAAGGAGGGTTCAAATGAAAACTTTGAAGGACCTTAAGGTCGGCAAAACCGCAAAGGTTGTGAAGGTTCATGGCGAAGGTGCGGTTAGGCGACGCATAATGGATATGGGCATTACAAAGGGTGTTGAAATTTTTGTTAGAAAAGTTGCACCTTTGGGCGACCCAATGGAATTGGCTGTTAGGGGATACGAACTGTCACTTCGCAAGGCCGATGCCGAAATTATTGAAATAGAGTAATTATTTTTTAACCAACAGTTAGCGGCCGCTAACTGCGTGAAAGGACAAAATATGAGTATAAAAATTGCCCTTGCGGGCAACCCAAACTGTGGCAAAACCACACTTTTTAATTTGCTTACAGGTTCTAATCAATATGTCGGCAACTGGCCGGGGGTTACGGTTGAAAAAAAGGAAGGCAAGCTTAAAAACAATTCGGATGTAATCGTAACCGACCTTCCCGGCATTTATTCGCTTTCTCCCTATACTTTGGAAGAAGTTGTTGCCAGAAATTATATGGTGGATGAGCGCCCTGATGTTATTTTAAACATTGTTGACGGCACTAATTTAGAGCGTAATCTTTATTTAACAACCCAACTTATCGAACTTGGCATACCCGTGGTTATTGCCATAAATATGATGGATGTTTTGCGTAAAAACGGCGAAAATATTAACACACAAGAATTAAGCCGCAGAATAGGTTGTAAAATTGTTGAAATTTCGGCTCTTAAGGGCACGGGTATTGACGAAGCAATTGATGAAGTTATTAAGGTTGCTGCGGCGCCCAAAAAAACACCAAGTCACATTTTTTGCGGCGATGTTGAGCACGCATTGGCACATATTGAAGAGGCGGCTGTGCATCAAATGGAAGACGAAAAACAGCGTTGGTATGCCGTTAAAATTTTTGAACGTGATAAAAATGTTTTAAAATCGTTAAATCTTTCAAAAAAGGTTTTAGACCACATTGAAGATGACATTAAAGCGGTTGAAAACATTATGGATGATGACAGTGAGAGCATTATTACAAACGAAAGATATGAATATATTGCAAAAATTTTGCAGGGTTGTTATAAGAAGAAACCCATTAACCGTTTAAGCGCATCTGATAAAATTGACAGCATTGTCACAAACCGAATTTTAGCACTTCCAATTTTTGCTGCTATAATGTTTTTTGTTTATTACATATCTATTGGGTCAATAGGCAACTGGACGGTTGGCTTTATGAATGACACCTTGTTTGGCGAATGGATAATTCCCTGGGTTAGTGAAACCCTTATCGGTTGGAATGTGGCTTCGTGGCTTGTAAGTTTAATTGCTGACGGCATTGTTGGCGGTGCGGGTGCAGTGCTTGGCTTTGCTCCACAAATGATGATTTTGTTCTTTTTGTTGTCTCTTTTGGAAGACTGCGGTTATATGGCACGTGTTGCCTTTATAATGGATAAACTTTTCAGAAAATTTGGCCTTTCGGGCAAATCGTTTATACCACTTCTTGTTGCAACCGGTTGTGGCGTGCCGGGTATTATGGCTTCACGCACAATTGAACAAGACCGTGACCGTAAAATGACTGTTATGACAACCGGCTTTATACCCTGTGGCGCTAAAATGCCAATAGTGGGCATGATAGCGGGTGCGTTTTTCGGCGGCAGTGCACTTGTGGCACTTTCGGCTTATCTTATTGGCATTGGTGCAGTGGTTGTAACAGGGCTTATGTTTAAGAAAACTAAGCTTTTTGCGGGAAACCCCGCCCCATTTGTTATGGAACTGCCTTCATATCATGCACCTGTTTTGGCAAATACATTTAGGGCAACTTGGGAACGCGGCTGGTCGTTTATTAAGCGTGCAGGCACGGTTATAGTTGCGGCAAATATTATTATATGGTTTTTAAATACCTTGTCACTTGAAGGCGGTGTGCATTTTATTACTGCACAAAATGGCGGCAGTTCGGTGCTTAAAGATGTTGGTTCGCTTATTGCTTGGCTTTTCAATCCGCTTGGCTTTGGTAATTGGCAGGCATCGGTTGCAACCCTTTTGGGTCTTATGGCAAAGGAACAGGTTGTTGGTACCTTTGGCACACTTTCTTCAATGGCAAGCGCCGATTTGGCAATTGAAGGTAACAACCAAATGTACGCAGTAATTGCACAAGAATTTTTTGGCGGCAGCGGGCTTGCGGGTATGTCGTTTATGATTTTCAACCTTTTGTGCGCACCCTGCTTTGCAGCAATGGGCGCCATTAAGCGTGAAATGAATAACTGGCGTTGGTCGGTTGGCACAATTGTGTATATGTGCGCTTTTGCCTATGCAATTTCGCTTATAGTTTATCAATTTGGACTTTTGTTTATTGGTCATGGCAATATAATCGGCACAATAGCCGCAACCGTTGTTTTAGCATTTATGGTCTATATGCTTTTAAGACCAAATAAAAATTTAAGGTGATTTTATGTGGCCCACAATAATCGTTGGCAGTGTTGTTGCAATAATTTTTGTTGCAATAATTGTTAATGAAATTAAAAAGAAAAAGTCGGGCAAGGGCGGTTGCTCTTGCGGTGGCAACTGTGGTGCGTGTGGTGTAAACTGCCCGTCTAAACAGCAAAAATAAAAAGAAAGCACTTGCGTAAGGGTTGTACTCTTAAGGATGGTAAAGAACGAATCATCCCCATCGAGTAATCGATGGGGATGATTCGTTTAAGTGTATTATTTCCTATAAATATCAATTGGTTGTCCTTTTGCGTCTTTCCAAACAGTCCATCCATTGTTAGAATGACCTAACGCAATCCAACCCGCATTTGTAGGGGAGTTTGCATCTGTAGTTGCAAGAAGAACATTATCTTTAATAGGAGCATTTTTTCGCGCCTCAGGAACCCAACCTTCCTTAGTTGGAGCGCAAACGCTACCTTTCTCAACAGAAAGTTTTCCATCCACTACAATCATTGTCGCATTAACTTTTCCGAAGCCTTTCACATTTTGAGAGAGATAATATTTACCATCAGGGATAAGAGCCCAATCTTCTTTTATTTTGTGTTCTTCAGTAGCGGCAATAAAGACTTCTTCTTTTGTTAAAGTTTCTGGGAATATTTGCTTGCCCTCGAAAGAAGACAGCAATTGAACAACTAAATCTGCATCTAGTGAAAACAGTTCAGAACCCAAAACATTACTTTTGCCAAAAATTTCATCAAGAAGTTTTTCTTTTTCATCGTAATCTTCTACTTCTATCGCAAACTTTCTTTTAAGTCCAACCACATTAAAATATCCGTTCCGTTCTAATTGGTACATTCTACTTTCAAAGTTATCTGTTCCGGTTTTGCCAATTTTAATAAGACCGGGTACAACAGTTGTCATTACATAAATAATTCCTTTTGCCACGACTTTTATTTCCTCCGATTTTGATTTGTTTATTTAATTATATCATATTTAACAAAAGCATTCAATAACTTTTCTTTGTATATTAGATGCTTTTGGTAGGCGGGTTTAAGGGTTTTAGGTTCTCCTAAAGCGCGGAAAATGTGCCGTACATTTTCCCTGCTTGTTACGGTGTAAGACAAAATTAAAAGGAAGCACGAAAATTTCGTGCTTCCTTTTTTACTGTCATTAATTGTACGCCCCTTAAAGCAAGTGCTTTTTAATTTAAAAATTTATAACACCCAAATGTTCAAGCAAAATTTTAACGCCAAGTAAAATTAAAATCAAACCGCCTGCAAATTCGGCTTTTGATTTGAATTTGGCACCATAAATATTGCCAATTTTAACACCAAGTGCTGAAAGAGAAAAGGTGATAACACCAATAAATGCCACGGCAATAAAGGCGTATGTGTGGTTGCCTTTAAGGTCCATAGCAAGTGAAATGCCGGCGGCCAAAGCGTCAATGCTTGTGGCAATTGCCATTACAAACATTGTTTTAAAGGCGTAACCGTCACAGCCACAGTCTTCTTCTGTTTCTTCTTTTTCAAAAGATTCTTTAATCATATTAAAACCTATTCCGCAAAGCAAAACAAGTGCTATGTAATGGTCGATAGCGGTAACATATTTTTCCAAAGCAGTGCCTAAAAAATAACCGACAAGCGGCATAAGCGCCTGAAAACCACCAAACCACGCCCCTGTTATAAGCATATGGCGGGGGGAAAGTTTTTTGGTGGCAAGACCCTTGCAAATTGCAACCGCAAAAGCATCCATCGAAAGACCAACCGCAAGAATAAAAAGTTCAAAAATACCCAAACGAAACATCCTCTTAATAATAATGTGTTTTACATTATATATTAAAAGGATGCTTTTGTCAAATTATTACAGGTTCAATTTGTTTGCCCAAAAGTGCGGCTTCAACTGTTTGTGGAATAAGTGAAAAATCACATATCATTGAGTTGTTTTTATTAACGGCATCGTCTTGGCGATAGGGCACAAAGAAGATGTTTTTTGTGTTGTGCAAAAGCCCAATGTTTTTTGCACTTCCGCCTAAGGCATCATTGGTGGCAACACCCAAAACAACCGGCTTATTGTTGCGAAGATGGGCTTTAATCGCCATTGTAACTGCGGTATCGGTAATGCCCATAGCGTGTTTTGAAAGGGTGTTACCCGTAATTGGGGCAACAACCAAAATATCTAAAAGGTTTTTAGGGCCTATTGGTTCGGCGCCAACAATATCGTGTATAACCTTTTCGCCGCAAAGTTCTTCAACCCTTTTTATAAGGTCGCTTGCTTTAAAAAATCGGGTGTCGGTTTTATACACCGTTTCCGACATAATGGGTTTTATTTTAATCGGCAGTTTTGCAAGTGTTTCTAAAGCTGAAAGAGAAGCTTTAAGGGTACAAAACGAGCCGGTGAAAGCATACCCTAAAGTTATATTTTCCATAAAATTTTCTCCAATCAGTTATGGTGTTTAATAATTTCTGTTAATGTTTTGGCTAAAATTTTTCCTGCGGTTTCGGGTGCAGTAATGCCTGGTATTCCGCCCGGCTTAAATGCTTTAAATCCAAGGGTGGTGGCATAGCTTAAATCAAAGCCACCCTTGCTTGAAAGGTCAATCAGTAAGTCAGCAGGGCAATTTTCAAGCGTTTTGTTTGACAAAACAGGAAAATCAACCGTGTTGAAAATCATATTAAAATCAAGGTACATTTCCCCAAGCTTTTCGGTATTTATGTATTTAAAACCTAAAGCTGAAAGGGTTGCAAAATCCTTTGGTTTTCGTGCACTTACGGTAACATCGGCGCCAAGCGCTTTAAGGCGGTCGGCCATAATTTTACCAACTCGGCCATAGCCGATAACAAGCACCTTGCTTTGCCAAATGGTGTAATCGGTTTCGCGAATGGCAATTTCAATGGCGCCCTCGGCTGTGGGTACGGCGTTTAGCAGCGAAAAGCTGTCAAGGGTGTTATAGTCGATAAAGTTTTTGCCCAAAAATTTATAATTGCAACACAAAACAAGCTGATTTTCAATTTGTTTTTCAATGTCTTTTAAATAAATTTTTTGGTTAGTAAGTGGGCAAAAAACCGTTTCCTTGTCCTTTGTGGTGGGCACAGGAAAAACAATTATATCGCTTTTTTCAATATTTGCACGGTCATCAGGGAAAAGCCCCAAGGTTTCAACATAAAAATTTTCCTTTTCAAAATGATTTTTAACAATTTTAAGGCGGCGGTCTCCACCAATAATACAAACTCGTTTCATAATTTCACCCGCTAAACAAAAATAAAAAGTGCCATACATTATAATATATGGCACTTAAATTTATTTGGTGATTAGTTTTATAAGTCTTGATTTTGTGTTTTGTGTGGGGTTTTCTATTACTTCATTTTGCAATGTTTTTAAAATTTCGCCAACTTGCTGACCGTTGTATCCCAAACTTAAAAGGTCGTTGCCGGTAATTTTAAGGTGACCTATAAGGTATGGTTCGCGGTTTTGAATTATTTCGTCAAGTTCGCTGCACGAAAGTTCTAAAAGCGCTAAAAATTCGCGGGTGATATTTTCGTTTGTTGCGGCAAGGCATCTTTTAATGTCGGCCTTGGTTTTTGGGGTGGGCATTTCTTTTAAACGGTTAATGCCGTTTATAAAATCTTTTTCAATATTTGAAAGTTTTAAATCGGTTTTAATATTGCCGCCAAACAAAAGGTAAAGGCACAAAAGGGGGCTTTGGCGGTGTTTTAAAATTTTTTCAAAATCGGGGCAGGTGTCAAGCCCTAAAAATGAAAGCGCACCACATTCAATAAGCGGTTTTATAACCTTAAAATTTTCACCCAAAACTGCGGTTTTAAGTTCGTTCATTATTCGCTCAACACTAACCTTTGAAATAAGGGGGGCGCACTTAATCGCCGCGTTAAAGGTTTTCTCCTCAATTTTAAAATTAAGGGTTGAAGCAAAACGAAAAAGCCGCAAAATCCTAAGGGCATCTTCGCAAAAGCGTGTTTCGGGGTTTCCTACCGCTTTTAAAATTTTGTTTTGAAGGTCGCTTTGCCCACCAAACAGGTCACAAAGACCGTTCTCGTTGTTATACGCCATTGCGTTAACCGTAAAATCACGGCGGGCAAGGTCATCCTTTAAGTTTCGCACAAATTTCACATTTTGTGGGTGGCGACCATCTAAATAATCCCCATCACAGCGAAAGGTGGTAACTTCAATCGGCTCATTGTCAATTAAAATCGTAACCGTGCCGTGCTTTATACCGGTTGGTATGGTTTTATCAAAAATTGACATAATTTCGTCCGGTGTGGCCGATGTTGTTATGTCATAATCGTTGGGTGTTTTCGAAAGCAAAATGTCACGCACGCAACCACCAACGATATATGCCTCAAACCCGTTTTTATTAAGTTTTTCAATGACATATTCTATTTTTTCGGGAATATTGAACATTTATTTTGCTCACCTGCCAAAAAAGTATTTATTTTTTAATATAATAGTAGTATAATAATTAGATGTATAAATGTTGTAAGGGGATTTTACTATGAAACAGCTCCGCAAAGAAGATTTAATAATCGACAATGTAAAGCATATCCATATGATAGGCATCGGCGGTAGCGGTATGTGCCCGCTTGCCGAAATTTTGCACAGCAAGGGTTATGTTCTTACCGGTTCAGACAATAATGAAAGTGACCCGTTAAAGCGTGTAAAGGCACTTGGCGTTAAGGTGTTTATGGGTCACAATGCCGAAAATATCGATGGCGCTGAATTGGTTGTATATTCGGCTGCCATTTCTAAAGAAAACCCCGAAATTGTCGAAGCTGAAAAGCGTGGCATTCCCACAATGGAACGCTCACACCTGTTGGGCGCCATTACCCGCAAGTATGATAATGTTATCGGTGTGTGCGGTACACACGGTAAAACTTCTGTTACATCTATGATAACACAAATTTTAATTTTAAACAAGATGGAACCTACTGCAGTTATTGGCGGCAAGTTGCCACTTATAAATTCAAACGGTATTGCCGGAAAAAGCGATATTATGGTTTGCGAAAGCTGTGAATTTGTTGATACATTTTTACAACTCTCCCCCGATATTACTGTTTTGCTTAATATCGACAACGACCACCTTGATTATTTTAAAACAATGGAAAATATGGTGGCTTCATTTAGAAAGTTTATCGCAATGGGTAAACTTTGCTATGTTAATGGTGATGATAAGTTGGCACTTTCAGCTACTGATGGTTTAGATATTAAAACCGTCACCTTTGGCTTTGGCTGTGAAAACGATTATTATGCTAAAAATGCGGTTGCGGGTAAATTTGGTTTTTCGTTTGATGTTTTTAAAGGCAATGAATTTTTAATTCGCCTTGATTTAAGAATTCCGGGTCACCACAATATTTTAAATGCTTTGTCGGCATTTGCGGTGGCTTATGATATGGGCGTTTCGGCCGACGGTATTAAATTTGCCTTGGAACAGTTTACAGGGGCGGGCAGACGATTTGAATTTTTGGGCGAATTTAATGGGTTTGTTTTGGCGGACGATTATGCCCACCACCCAACCGAAATCAAAGCAACCTTGACTGCTGCCAAAAACCTTGATTATAACCGTGTTATTGCAGTTTTTCAACCCTTTACTTTTTCACGTACAGCGCTTTTAAAGGATGATTTTATAAAAGCGCTATCTATTGCTGACAAGGTTATTTTAACCCCGATTATGGGTTCAAGAGAAGTTAACACTTTTAACATTTATTCGGAAGATTTGGCAAAAGAATTATCCGACTGTGTAATTGTTGACGGTTTTGAAAATATTGCAAACGAAATTATAAACACCGCTAAAGACGGCGATATTGTTATTACTATGGGCGGCGGCGATATTTATAAAGCCGCATATATAGTTAAGGAAAAATTATCATGACAGTAAAACTTTATGATATAGATTCGCATTTAAGCGAATTTTCAGCGACCGTGCTTTCTTGCGAAAATGCGGTAGCGGTTTTAGATAAAACTGCATTTTTCCCCGAAGGTGGCGGACAAACCTCTGACACGGGATATATCGATGGCGTAAAGGTAAATGATGTTCAAATAAAAGATGGTGTAATTTACCATTACCTTGAAAGCGATATTGAAGTTGGTAAAATGGTTGAGTGCAAACTTTTGTGGGACGAGCGTTTTCGCAAAATGCAAAACCATTCGGGCGAGCATATAATATCAGGTATTGTTCATTCGCTTTACGGTTTTAACAATGTTGGCTTTCATTTAAGCAAAGCCGAAATGACAATGGACTTTGACGGCATTTTAACCCGTGAAGACCTGCTTAAAATTGAACTTTTAGCAAATAAAGCAGTTTGGCAAAATGTTAAATTTAATTGCTATTATCCCGAAAGCTTAGAAAATTTAGAATATCGCAGCAAGTTAGATTTAACCGAAGAAGTTCGCATTGTTGAAATTGAAGGATATGACCGTTGCGCTTGCTGTGCGCCCCATGTTAACACATCGGCCGAAATTGGTGTTATAAAAATATTGGATTTTTGTAAGCTTCGTGGCGGTGTGCGCCTTTTCGTAAAATGCGGAAGTGATGCATTGGACGATTATAATTGCCGTTATCAAAACGACCTTAAAATTTCTTCACTTTTGTGTGCACAGCAGTCAGAAATTGCATTGGCGGTTGAAAAGCTTTTAGAAAATGAAGGCAATTTAAAGTTCAAAATCACCGACCTAAAACGCCGATTTATTGCTGAAAAGGTTAATAACTTTAATGCTAACCGCAACATAACCGTCGAATTTGAAAGCGATATGGATATAAAAGAATTACAGCTTTTTGCCGACCAACTTTATAAAAAAGCGGGTGGCATAAGGGCGGTTTTAAGTGAAACCGACGGCGGATATTATTTTGCAATTTGTGGCGATGAAAAACCACTTTCAGAATTTTTTGCCCGTTTTAAAAACGCTTTTAATGTAAAAGGCGGCGGCAGGGGGAATATGGTGCAAGGTACCGTAACCGCTAACCGTAGTGAAATTGAAGAAATAGTTCTTTAAAAAAGTGCTTTTGTATGTTACAATATTTTAGTTAATTATATTTTGGAGCTTGTTATGAATTGGACTGAAATTACAATTAAAGTCAACCAAAAGGATACCGATACAGCGGCAGCTATTGCCAATATGACGGTGCCTTATGGTATTTATATTGAGGATTATTCTGACTTAGAGGAAAAGGCGGAAGAAATTGCTCACATCAATTTAATTGATGAGGATCTTATCGCAAAAGACCGCACAACATCACTTATACATATTTACATAAGCGAATGTGACAACGCTTTGGAAGCGGTTGAATATTTAAAGGAACATTTAACCGCCGCTAATATTGAAAATTCGGTTGAATCTATCGGTGTTAATGATGCTGACTGGAATGAAAATTGGAAAAAATATTTTCACACAACCGAAATTGGTGAAAAGCTTGTTATTGTGCCCAGTTGGGAAAGTTATGACAATAAAAACGGCAGGGTTGTTTTAAATATTGACCCCGGTGCCGCTTTTGGTACAGGCACCCATGCCACAACTTCGCTTTGTCTTTCACTTTTGGAAGAACATGTTGAAAACGGCACAAAAATGCTTGATATCGGCACAGGCAGTGGTATTTTGGCTATTGCGGCTTCGCTTTTGGGGGCTGAAACCGCCATTGGTGTTGATATTGATGCGCAGTCGGTTAAAACTGCAAAAGAAAATGCCGAAATTAACAATGTTCAAAACAAGTGCGAATTTATTGTGGGCGACTTGGCCGATAAAATAAGCGGTAAATTCCAAGTTATTTGCGCTAATATAGTTGCCGATGTAATAATTAAATTGTTTGATAATGTTCAAAGCTTTATGGCAGACAACGGTGTTTTAATTATATCGGGCATTATTGATATTAGAAAAGATGATGTTTTAAAATCTGCCGCAGCACACGGCTTTAAGATTTTGAAAGAAAATTATAAGGATAATTGGTGTGCATTTACTTTAGGTGTTTAACCATTTAGTTGGAGGAAATTTATGCTTGAATTTGAGCAGTTGGGCTTAAAGCTTTCAGCTTTTGAACCCGAACTTCGCGATTTAAAGGATGCGCTTTCGTATAATGCGCTTTGCCGTGAAATTGAAGAGCTTGAAACCAAAGCAGCGGCACCCGGTTTTTGGGACGACCTTGAAAATTCACAAAAGGTGCTGCAAAAAACCGGCAAGCTTAAAAACACAGTGGCCCATTATGACGGGCTTTGTCAAAGTTATGACGACATTTTGGTTTTAATCGAACTTGGCGATGAAGAAGGCGACCTTTCTTTAATAGAAGAAATTGAAAATGGCATTCAAGATTTTGAAAAAGGTCTTGCTGAACTTCGCCTTACCACCCTTTTAACAGGCGAATATGACAAAAACAATGCCGTGATAACCTTTCACGCAGGGGCCGGCGGCACCGAAGCGATGGACTGGGTTTCAATGCTTGTCAGAATGTATACCCGTTGGACGGAACGCCACGGCTTTAAGGTTTCAATGCTTGACTTTTTAGATGGTGATGAAGCGGGTCTTAAAAGTGCCGTGCTTGAAATTACGGGCGAAAACGCCTATGGGTATTTAAAAAGCGAATCGGGCGTTCACCGCCTTGTGCGTGTTTCACCATTTGATGCTTCGGGAAGAAGACATACCTCTTTTGCTTCTTTGGAAGTTATGCCCGAAATTACTGATGATATGAACATTGAAATCAGGGAAGAAGATATTAAAATGGATGTGTTCCGTTCATCCGGTGCGGGCGGTCAGCACATTAACAAAACTTCTTCAGCAGTGCGACTGACACACATGCCAACAGGCATTGTGGTTGCTTGCCAAAATGAGCGCAGTCAGTTCCAAAACAAAGAAAAAGCGTTAAAAATGCTTAAATCAAAGCTTTTAGAAATTAAAGAACGTGAACACCTTGAAAAAATTGATGATATTAAGGGTGTTCAAAAAGAAATTGCTTGGGGTTCACAAATAAGGTCTTATGTGTTTATGCCATACACCTTGGCAAAGGACCACCGCACAGGGTTTGAATCGGGCAATATAAATGCGGTTATGGATGGCGATTTAGACGGTTTTATAAACGCATATTTAAAGGCATCCTCTAAGGGAGAATTAAAAAACGATATTGGAGAAAACGAATGATGAAAAAAATAATTAGCTTATTGTTGGCAGCAACCTTTATTTTGGCGCTTACTGCTTGTTCAAAGGCAGATAAGGGCAGAATTAATTACAATTTAAAGTTAGAAAAATATTTAACCCTTTGTGAATACGAAGGCCTTGCAATCAATAAAAATGGAAACGAATATAAAAAAGCTTATGAAAGTACCATTGCATCTGATGTTGAATCTTATGATTTACATGAAAAGATTACCGAAGGCAAGCTTAAAGATGGCGATGTTGCAAACATTGACTTTGAAGGCAAAATCAATGGCGCTACTTTTTCCGGCGGTACAGCACAGGGTTATGATTTAGAACTTGGTTCGGGCACTTTTATCCCGGGTTTTGAAGAAAAGCTTGTTGGCGTTAAAATTGGCTCTACCGTTGACCTTGATTTGACATTCCCAAAAGATTACGGCAGCACTGATTTGGCAGGTAAGGATGTTGTGTTTACAGTTAAGGTTAATTATGTTAAAACTGAAAATGCTTTGACACCTGAAGTTTTTTATAAAGACCTTGGTTGTGAAACTGTTGAAGAATATTATGAAACAGTTGAAACCAGAACCATTAACGACCTTCTTTTAAACAAGGTGTTAACCGAGTCGACAGTTGATAAATATCCTGAAAAAGAAAAAGAAAACGTAATTAAACAGGGCATTGCGAACTTTGAAGTGAACATGAAAAACTATTATGGTTCGTCGGTTACATTAGACGATTACCTTTCTGCAAATGGTCAAACCTATGAAGAGTTTGAAGAATATGTTTTTGAAAATTACGGTAAATCGGTTATGAATGAGGAAATGGTAATTTATGCTATTTTTGATGATGCCGGCATGAAAATGGACAAGGATTCTTTAAGCGAGTTCACTAAAGAAATCGTTGCTTCTTATGACAGCGGCGAAGTAACCGAAAAAGAAATTAAAGAAGCATATGGTGAAGATTATTTCGAATATGTTTACACAAAAGAAAAGGTTTTAGAATATCTTAAAGAAAAGGCAAAAATTTCTTAAAACAAATAAGCGGGGATAAAACCCCGCTTAAATAATATGTGAAAAGCGGTGTGGTATGCAGTATAAAATTCAAAACGGTGTGGTTGAACTTTCGGGTGAACCAATTTTAAAGAAAATTGATTTTGAAATTAACGATAACAGTAAAATTGCTGTTGTTGGTCGCAATGGCTGTGGAAAAACCACACTGCTAAAGCTGATTTCCGGCGAATATAAAATTGTAAAACTTGACAGCGACCAAAATTCGTTTATTGCGGTGTCAGGCAAGCCAACCATTGGCTTTTTGTCACAAATGACATTTGAAGACGATAACCGCACGCTTTTACAGGAAGTGCGTTCGGCTTATTCAGAAATATTGTCATTAAAAGAATTGGTGACGATAGCGGAAGAAAAAATGTCAAAAACAGGCGACGAAAACGATATTAAAGAATATACAAACCTTTTAGATACCTTTACAAATTTGGGCGGTTTTTATTTTGAAAAAGAATATGAAGCCGCAATTAAAAAGTTTGGCTTTAGTGATGAAGAAAAACACCGTAAATTATATGAATTTTCAGGCGGTCAGCGCACAAAAATTGCGTTTTTAAAGTTGCTTTTATCTAAACCGGATATTCTTTTGTTGGACGAGCCCACAAACCACCTTGATATTGAGGCAACGGTTTGGCTTGAAGAATATTTAAAAAATTATAAAAAAGCGTTTGTTGTGGTTTCGCACGACAGAATGTTTTTGGATAATGTGGTTAACACCGTTTATGAAATTGAAAACGGCAAAACCCACAAATATGTTGGCAATTATACCCGTTTTGCTCAGCTTAAAAAAGAACGCCGTGCCGTGCAGCAAAAGGAATATGAAGCACAGCAAAAAGATATTGCACGGCTTGAAGGGCTTGTTGACCGTTTTAGGTATAAAGCCACCAAGGCGGCAATGGCGCAGTCGAAAATTAAAGAGCTTGAACGAATGGAAATTGTTGATGCCCCCGAACGTGAAGACCTTTCAGTTTTTCATTTCGATTTAACCCCAAATGACATTGGTGTTAAAGATGTGCTTTCGGTTAAAGATTTAAAAATTGGTTATGAAAGCGTGCTATCAACCGTTTCGCTTGAAATGAAACGTAGCGAAAAGGTGGGCATAATTGGTGGCAACGGGCTTGGTAAATCAACATTTATTAAAACACTTGTGGGCGAAATTAAAAGCCACGGCGGTGAATTTAAATTTGGTCCACGGGTGCAAATAGGTTATTTCGACCAACAAATGGCGCAGTATTCTTCAAAAGACACCGTTCTTAATGATTTTTTAAAAGCTTATCCCGCATTAACACCTTTTGAAGCAAGATGTGCTTTAGGTGCGTTTTTGTTCACGGGTGAAGAAGTTTTTAAAACGGTTGATATGCTTTCGGGTGGCGAGCGTGTGCGTTTGGCGCTTTGCAAAATTTTTAATAAGCGCCCCAATTTTTTAATTTTGGACGAGCCCACAAACCATATGGATATTGCATCAAAAGAAGCGCTTGAAGAAATGCTTAAAAATTTTGAAGGCACCCTTTTGTTTGTATCGCACGACCGTTATTTTATTAAAGAAATTTCAAATTCGCTTTTAAACTTTACCGAAAACGGTGTGGAATTTTACGGCTTTGGTTATGAGCAATATCTTGAAAAGCAAAAAACCGCAAAACCTGAAATGGTTGAAGTTTTGCAAAAGCCAAAAGAAAAAAAGACATATACAACACCGCTTAAAGAAAAGGCAAGAAAAGAAAAAGCAATTAAAAAATGCGAAGAAAAAATTGCAAAGTTTGAAGAAGAAATCGGTTTAATTGAAGCCGAGCTTTTAAAGGAAGAAAACCTTGCCGATTATATAAAACTTTCCGAACTTAATGCCCGCCACACCGGGCTTCAAGAAGAACTGCTGAACGCTATGGAAGAATGGGAAGCATTATTTTCAGAATAACTTGACAATATGTTTTTAAAATGCTAAAATTCAAAGGCAAAGCAAACCCAAAAGTGAAAAGTTTTACTTTTCTTAAACTGGAATAGGGGTGAAATTCCCCTGCGAACTCGTCGCCGTAATTTGCGTTAAAACCTTTCATTATGTCACTGCCAACAAGGTGGGAAGGCGAAAGGTAAGGGGCAAACCCGAAACACCCGCGCAATAAGTCGGAATACGGGCTTTTGGTGGTTAATACAAATGTGTCACGAGTAATTGACGGTGTATGGGCTTTAAGAAACCTTTGTATTGTGGTGTTCTTTTTGTACTTATATCTCCTTTTGTATTAGCGTTGTTTTGACAACAATACAAAAGGAGTTTTTTTATGAAAAACACAAAAATTTTAGCACTTGCTCTTGTCGTTTTAATGATGATTATATCATTTGCGGCTTGTGGCACTGCCAACACAAATTCAGACGCTAATTCAACAGCAAATTCCGATGTGGTGACCGCTACCATAACGGTTAAGGTTATTGCAAAAGACAAAACCGAAAAAACATTCACAATTACAACGGAAAAGAAAAACCTTGGCGATGCATTATTTGAAGAAGGGCTTGTGAACGAAGCCGAACATAAAACCGGTTTTTACACCTATATTGATGGTGTAAGGGCAGATTACACCGCCGATAAATCTTGGTGGTGCTTTACTAAAGGTGGCGAAACCGTAATGGTTGGCGCTAATGATTTAGAAATTTCGGATGGTGACCAATTTGAAATCACGAACACGCCTGCTTAAATTAGTTGAGCTTTTAATACTTGTTTTTATGGGCGTTTTAATGTATGTTTCGCAAATAATTATGGCGCCCTTGGCTAATATTGAACTGGTCAGTTTTTTAACTATAATAGTTGCAAGGCGATTTGGCTTTAAGTCGTTAATTTCGGTTTATGTTTTCGTCCCGTTGGAGCTTTTAACATACGGGTTTCACATTTGGTCGCTAAACTATCTTTACGTTTGGGCCGTTTTGGCGCTTGTGGTTGTTTTGTTGCGGAAAATTGATAACGTAATTTTGTATACTGTCGTTTCGGGGATTTTCGGTATACTTTTTGGTACGTTCTGTTCAATCCCATACTTCGTAATGGGTGGCGTTTCAATGGGCGTGGCTTATATTATAAGCGGTATAAGCTTTGATATTCCGCATTGCATCGGTAATGTTGTTTTGACGGCAATTTTATATATTCCAATTACCAAAGCATACAATTACATACTAAATAAAACATTAAAATAGCAAATTCTCGCGGCAGTAGAGTGTTTTTTCCAAAACTCTACTGCCGTGTTTTTGTTTTTAGAGAATAAGAACTGACGGTGGGTTGAATTTTTTGAAATAACATGGTTATAATCGTGTCATGCTATTTTTGGAGGCGTTTTGCAAATGAGTTTTAAAATTGTGACAGATTCTTGCGCTAATTTAACAGGCGAGCTTATTGAAAAATATGGTGTTGAAATTATTTCGCTTCAATACCACATGAATGATAAAAGCTATGACAGTTATGCAAAGGGTCAAAATCCTGATTTTAGCGTGGCATATAAATTTTTGCGTGAAAAGGGCAAAATCACCACTTCGCTTGTTGGCCGTGACGAATGTGACCGTGTTATAATTCCACTTTTACAGCAAGGTGAAGATGTACTTATTCTTTCTTTTTCTTCAGGACTTTCTGGAACATATCAAAATATTGTGACCGCAGCTGAAGATTATAAAGAAGAATTCCCCCAAAGAAAAATTATTGTTGTTGATACACTTGCGGCATCAATGGGGCAAGGCCTTTTGGTGCATTATGCGGTGGAACTTAAAAATCAAGGCAAAACAATGGAAGAAATTGCGCAATGGGTTGAAGATAACAAGTTAAACCTTGTGCACATTTTCACCCTTGACGATTTGTTCTTTTTAAAGCGTGGCGGTCGTCTTTCGGGAACAAGTGCCATTGTTGGTTCGGTTTTAGGTGTAAAACCACTTATGCACGTTGCCAATGACGGCAAACTTTATGCAACCGGCAAGGTGCGTGGCAGAAAAGCCGCTATTGAGCATCTTATTACTTCGCTTGAAAGACAAGGTAAAGACATTAAGGGACAAACAATATTTATAACCCACGGTGACTGTTTTGAAGATGCCAAGTTTATTGCAGCAGCAGTTAAAACACGATATGGTGTAAAAGAAGTTGTAATAAACTGTCTTGACCCTGTTATTGCTTCACACGCAGGACCCGGTACATTGGCGATTTTCTTTATGGGAAAAGAAAGATAATAAAAACGCACCATTGGGGGGTGCGTTTTTTAATTTATAGTTTAAAAAGTGTATATACAATTTTAATATTGCCAACAATAAACTTGTATATCTTGACTTTATAATAAGGTTTTGATAAAATATAATGTGACATAAAATATCATTTTTCGGGAGGATTAAACCTTTGAAAAATTTCAGCAATTATAAAGATTTCAGCACAAAAGAAAATTTGCATTTTGA
>JAZKYB010000022.1:0-5217 GCA_045611905.1 Acutalibacteraceae bacterium
GAAGAAGACCCAACAATTAAGGTTTATAACGACAAAGAAACACACGAACTCATTTTGTGTGCATTGGGCGAACAACACATTGATGTTATTATTTCACGTCTTAAATCAAAATTCGGTGCTGAAGTAAACTTACAAGCACCAAAAATTGCTTACCGTGAAACCATCCGCAAGGAAGTTAAAGTTCAAGGTAGACATAAAAAACAATCAGGCGGTCACGGTCAGTTTGGCGATGTTTGGATTAGATTTGAGCCCTGCGACAGCGAAGAACTTGTTTTCCAAGACGAAGTATTTGGCGGCGCTGTTCCCAAAAACTTCTTCCCTGCTGTCGAAAAAGGTCTTAAAGAAGCCGCAACAAAGGGCGTTTTGGCAGGTTATCCAATGGTTGGTCTTAAAGCCACCCTTTATGATGGTTCTTACCACCCTGTTGACTCTTCCGAAATGTCATTTAAAATGGCTGCCGCTATCGCATATAAAGACGGCATTCCACAAGCTTCCCCTGTATTGCTTGAACCTATCGGCACACTTAAGGTTTTAGTTCCCGATGAAATGCTTGGCGATGTTATTGGTGATATCAATAAACGACGTGGTCGCATTATCGGTATGAATCCTGCCGAAAACAAGCTTCAAGAAATTGTTGGTGAAGTTCCAATGGCCGAAATGTCCGACTTCTCAACCGCAATGCGTTCAATTACACAGGGCACCGCAACTTATACATTAGAACCCACAAGATATGAAGAAGTGCCCGCAATGATAACCCAAAAGATTATTGACGCAAACAAATAATTATATAACAAAACCGCCAAGGTGAAAAACCTTGGCGGTTGTTTTTTTATTTATTAAAGGTCTAATACAATTTTTTTATCACTCATAGCATATGGTCTATAAAGCACACCTGCCGCATCAAACATACGCTTAGATGCTTTTACACTGTCGGTGTCGGCATATTTATCCATCATATAAACCACTTCGGTAATGCCCGACTGAATAATTGCCTTTGCACATTCATTGCAAGGGAAAAGTGTTGCATAAACTGTGCAACCACGCAAATTACCACGGTCACAGTTTAAAATTGCATTAAATTCAGCGTGACAAACGTATAAATATTTTGAATCAAACGGTTTGTTGTCCCTGTCCCAAGGGAATTCATCATCACTGCAGTTACGGGGCATGCCGTTATAACCCATTGACATAATACGCTTATCTTGATTTACAATGCAAGCGCCAACCTGTGTTGAAGGGTCCTTACTACGCATTGCCGCAAGGGCAGCAATACCCATAAAATATTCATCCCATGTTAAATAATCCTGTCTTTTCACATTCATCACCCAATAATAGAATACTATGTTTTATTTATTTTTGCAATATTTATTTTTCAAAAGGTAAACAGTGCAAAAAACCATTATAAGCGGGAAAATTGCCGCCACCAAAAAACCATAATTTAAATTTGAATATTCGGCAACAATGCCAATAACCCACGGACCAAAAGCACAACCGATATCGCCGCACATTGCAAACACGCCAAACATTATTGCACCACCGGTTTTAAAAGTGCGTGCCCCCGCCGAATAAATTCCCGGCCACGAAATGCTGACCGACAAACCACAAAGCGCACAAAAAACAAGCGATAAAGCCGCAATATTGCAAACCGCTACCATTACATAACAAATGAAACAAATTACATTAAGCCACAATAAAAGGCGTGTAAATGAAACCTTTTTTGAAAATTTGGCATAAACCACACGGCCGCTTGCCATAAACAAAGCAAAAACGCAAGGGCCGACGATATCGCCCACTGTTTTTGGAATTTTTAAAGCCGTTTGCACAAAAAGTGAAGCCCACTGTGACATTGCAATTTCACTTGCACCCGCACACAGCATCATAGCCATATAAAGCACAAATTTGGGCGTTTTTAAAAGTTCAAAAAGGGTTGATTGTTTTTGTTCTTTGTCGGGCTCGACAATCGGCACCTTTAAAAATGAAAACATATTTATAAACGGAACAATTGCCCATATAAGCGGAATATATGGCCAATTTTCATACCCAAACATAAACACAAGCAGGGTTGTTATGGGTATAATAAACGCCTGTCCCCAACAATAAAACGAATGAAGCAACGCCATATTACCCGACTTATTACCCGTTGGAAGCATTTCAATCATTGGGCTTAAAATAACTTCCATAAGTCCACTGCCTGTGGCATAAACAGTAATGGATAAAACAATGCCAAGATATGTATTTGTCATAACTCGGGGTAAAATTGCCATCATACAAAGCCCCAAAAAAGCGGTAAACTGACTTAAAAAGCTTGCACGCCTGTACCCAATTTTTTCCACGATTTTAGGGGTTAAAAGGTCAATAAACAACTGTGTGGCAAAGTTAAAAACAATAAGTCGACCAAGCTTTTCATAACCCATGCCATAAAGGTCTTGAAAAACAATAAAAAGTATTGGCAAAAAATTATTAACAATTGCTTGCACCGTAAAACCAACATAACACGCAAGCTTTGTGGGTAAATATTTCTTTTCTAAATCGGTCATTTTAAATTTCCTTAATTATTGAAATAATTTCATTTGGTGTTTTTGCAAGTGCTTTTGCACCATTTATAATAAGTTCATCAGCAGTTCTGAAACCCCAAAGCACGCCCAAAGGATAACACCCTGCATTAACGGCGGTTAAAGTATCCATCCCCGAATCGCCCACAAAAACACATTCTTCAGGTTTAACACCCATTTTTTCAATTGTTTCCAAGGTGGAAGCGGGGTTTGGCTTTGTGGGGCAACCGTCACGCTTACCGATTGTAATTTCAAAAATATTATCACCAAAAATTTCCAAAACAACCTTTTTTGCCATTTCGTCCGCCTTGTTTGAAACAACAGCCAACTTAAGCCCCATATCTAAAAGTTCGGCCAAAAGTTCGTTTATTCCCTCATAAGCGACTGTGTTTTGCAAAAAGTTTTCACGGTAATATGCCATAAAACATTCGAAAACCGCATTAAAAATTTCGTTATTTATTTTTTCTTTTGGAATAGCCCTTTCAATAAGCTTTACCATACCGTCACCAATTAAATATTTGTAATCATCAATTGGATATGGCTTAAATCCAAATTTAGTAAGGGCATAATTTGTGCTGATGGCTAAATCACTTAAAGAATTAACAAGTGTGCCATCCAAATCAAAAATAACCGCTTTAATCATAAAATACCTTTCACAAATAGATACAAAAAACCCCTGAGTGAAAACCCAGGGTTTGTTTGTAAGAAATTATTAGATAGCTCTGGTAACTTTGCCTGAACGTAAGCAACGGGTGCAAACATTGATACGACGGGGAGAACCGTTAACGATTGCCTTTACCTTCTTCACGTTGGGCTTCCAAGTTCTGTTTGAACGTCTGTGTGAGTGAGAAACCTTAATACCGAAAGCAATTTCTTTATTGCAGATATCACATTTAGCCATGGTCTGCACCTCCTTCTTAATAGTCGATAACTGTTACCGACCGCATAGCAAATGATATTGTATCATAACTTGTTTAAAAAATCAAGTATTTTTTTATTTTTTTAATGTTCGCTACCACGTGGGCGATTCATAAGGTCACTTGGCACTTCGCAAACATCCTTACCCCCGTATAAAACGGCATAACATTCATTAATTATGGGAAGGTCAACATTGTATTTATTTGCAAGCTCGTAAGCCATTTCGGTTGCAAAATAACCTTCAACCGTGCCAACCTCTTTCAAAGCGGTCTCAATATCCATACCGCTGCCAACCTTATAACCAAAACGATTATTACGGCTGTGGCGAGATGTACATGTAACAACCAAGTCGCCAACACCGGTAAGACCCATGAAAGTATATTCCTTTGCGCCCATGCAAACACCCAAACGGCTCATTTCAGAAAGCCCACGGGTTATAATCGCCGCTTTTGAATTATCGCCAAGGCCCAAACCATCGCAAAAGCCCGCAGCAATTGCAATAATATTTTTCATTGCACCGCCAAGTTCAACACCCACTAAATCAGTAGCTGTGTAAACACGAAGGGCCTTGCCCGACATTATGCTTTGAACAGCTTGTGCTGCCGGCAACGATTTTGAAGCCGCCACTATTGAAGTTGGAATATTTCTTGCAACTTCTTCGGCGTGGGACGGACCCGAAAACGCAACAACCGGAACATCGGGTAATTCTTCCGCAATAACATCAGTTAAAAATTTAAGTGTGCCACGTTCAAACCCTTTTGAAACATTTACAACAATGCCAATATTTTTAAAATTCGACAATTGCTTTGCCACACTGCGTATAACAGTTGAAGGTGTTGCTATTATTGTCAAGGTGTCACCTTCAACCACCGATAAATCAGTAGTAACCTTAATGCCTGCAGGTAAAACAACACCACGAAGCAATTTTTCATTGGTGCGTTTTTGTAAAAGTAAATCTACTTCCTCTTGAAACGGCGACCAAAGGGTGACATCATTTCGGTTATTAAATGCCGAAATAGCCAGTGCCATGCCCCATCCGCCAGAGCCCAAAATTGTAATTTTAGCCACGATTTTTGCCCCCAAGCTTGATTTTATTTTCAGTACCGTTTAAAAGACGCTTTATATTATCTTTATGCTTTAAAATAACCATTGCGCCCATAATAAGTGCCAAAATTATTTGAGGGAAAATTCCCGCACTTTCATTATAAAAAATAATTGAAAACACAACAACCACTGTTGCAGCCAATACAGATGCAAAAGACACATAACGTGTTATTAAAGCACATGCTGTGAACACCGCAAGGCCAATAATAATTGCAATTGGGCAACAAACCGCAAAAATACCAACGCTTGTTGCAACACCCTTGCCACCCTTAAAGCCAAAATATAAGGGAAAAATGTGGCCAAACATACAAGCGGCACCGCAAATATACGCGCCATAAATTGCAAATGACCAAGAACTGTTTGTTTGGGTGTGAATATAATCGAATATTGCATAACCCATATAAGCGGCGGCAAAACCCTTTAAAGCATCGAACAAAAAGGTTAACGCACCGGGTAAAAATCCCGCATTACGCATAACATTGGTAGCCCCTGCGTTACCGCTGCCAAGCTCTCTTACATCTTTTTTAAGAAAACTTTTTGCAAAAATAACAGCAAAACTTATACTTCCGATAAGATAAGCCGCAACAACCGTAACCAAAGCCGTGATTGCCATTTACTTGTCGCCCCTTTCACGAATAACAAA
>JAZKYB010000023.1:0-9122 GCA_045611905.1 Acutalibacteraceae bacterium
CGTTGTTGGTGTATTTGCGTACATTCTCAATAAAACCGCTTAATTGTTCCAATCCCTGCAAACTAAGTATTTCTAAGTTCATCGGAACAATAGCATAATCGGCAGCGGTTAAGGCGTTAAGGGTTAACAATCCTAAAGTAGGGGCGGTATCAATAACGCAAAAATTGTAGTTATCCGCTACACTTTGCAAGGCTTCGGAAATCATGTATTCCCTTGCCGTTCGGCTTGCAAGTTCCATATCGGCAGCGGTGCCGGTTAACCCGATCGTTAACACATCCAACCCCTTTTTAATGGTTTGTAATGCGTCCGTTACCGTGCTTTTACCCTTTAACACATCGTAAAAGGTGGTTTGTGCTTCGTCCATCCCTGCCATATAGGTTAGGTTACTTTGTGGGTCGGCGTCCACGATCAGGACGGAAAAACCCTTGTTGTGCAATCCCGTTGCAAGGGCGTATGCCGTTGTACTTTTCGCAACTCCGCCTTTTTGATTAGTTAGTACAATAGTTTTCAATCCCGTTTCCTCCTTTGTTTTGGTGGCGTTTACTGTATACTGTTTACTATAAACTGTTTACTGATTACTGTAAACTGTATTTTCTTTACTTGCATATTGCCCCGGTATCAATTATCATTAAGTTGTTCAATAAATTCGCTCCCGTTGTGGTGGCGGTGACGATATAAAAAGGCAGTAGTGATACAAGTTGTCCGCTGCCTTTTTTGATTTATAACAACCGTAAAAAGGGGCTTTTTATAATTTTGGTCAATATTTTTGGCACTAAGTAGAGGGGAAAAGGTAACCCACTATAACCCCCAGGGTTACCCGTTCCCCGTTTCCGTTTACTTCGCTCCGTTCTGCTCCCTTTGCTCCGTCAAAAGTGCGTCAATAATCTCCTGCGCCTTGTGCAGCTTCGTTATAAACAGATCGTGGTAATAATCGGTTTGCATTTCAACAAACGCTTCAATGCGTTCCCGGTTATTCCAAAAGTAAAACGGCTTTTCGTTTTCCTCATAATCATCGTAGGTGGCAACCTCAACTAACTCCATCAGGTTAAGCGTGCAAAAACTAATCTTGTCAGCGGCAACCTCCGCTTCGGCTAAAGTGTTAGCGGCTTCAAAAAGTTTGTTGTTTGTCATTGTTCAATAACCTCCTTGTTTGTTTTGTGGTGGCGTATATTGTAGGGGTATCCGTTTTAGATACCCCTTGTTACCTTGTGTTATGCAACGCCCTTTTCATTCAGCATTTTGTAAAGCGTTGTCCTGCCGATATTCAATTCTTTTGCAAGTTCCGTTTTCGTAATTTCCCGGCGCATATACCGTTCATACTGTACCTTAAATACTTCATCGTCCACTTCAACGGGCTTGCGTCCTTTGTAAACGCCCTTTGCTTTTGCAATCGCTATGCCCTCCGCTTGCCTATCAAGTAAGTTTTGGCGTTCAAATTCAGCGATAGCCCCGATCATTGTTAACATCAGTTTTCCGGTCGGCGTGCTTGTATCAATGTTTTCCTTGTTACTAACAAGGTGAACGCCCTTTGCGGTCAGTTTTTCAACGATATCCAATAAATCCTTTGTGCTTCGTGCAAGGCGGCTAAAATCGTGAATATAAACTGTATCGCCCTCCCGTACAAACTCAATCATGTTTTGGAGTTCCGGGCGGTCGGTGGTGTTCTTCCCGGATACCTTTTCGGTAAACCACTTTTCAACCCCGTGTTTTTCCAATGCTTCAATCTGTCTTGCTTCGTTCTGTTCAACCGTTGAAACCCTAACATATGCAACTTTCATATTGTTTACCTCCGTTGTGTTTTGTGTGGTGGCGTGTTGTTTACTGTTTACAGTATACAGTTTACAGTATACATTTATAAAAGTCAAGGACTTTGTGAACATTTTGTTCAGAAATTTAAAAAACAATCCTAAACGAACAAAAAAGCCGTGTTTCCGTTTGTTCCGTTGGAGTATACCCAAACGAACACAAAAACAAGGGGGTAACAAATCGTTACCCCCATCATACATACTTGCCCTTGTTTGCTCCGTTCCTAAAGGTACTCACCTTTTACCGCTATATCGTGCTTGTATAACTCCGGGCTTTCCTTTGCCTTTTCGATCAGGGCTAAAAAATACCGCTGCCGTTCCTTTAGTTCCTGCTCCGTGTGTTGGATATCCCCGAACATATCAAACACGCTCCAATGCGGTATATCGTCCTCATAAGGCATAATAAATGCCATAAAGTAATAAAACCATCCCTGCCGCCCTTGCTCCGTTTCTAAATCCCATTTCCTAAAGGGCTTCGCTTGTGCGTCAACCTTATCTTGTACTACTTGTGGTAGTTTCTTCCTGCCGCTGCCTAATGCAAGGCGTAATATTGATATATACACATCGTCTGTAATCCCTAATAGTTCCGCTACATCGGGTAAATAGTCATACCGCCCGGCTTCGGGTAAACCATCATACGGATAATATAGGTTTATAGGCACTTCGTTAAGGTTTTCAATTTTCCCCTCTTGCCCGAAAAGTGTTAACCCCTCATGTTTTACTTGGTTATCGTGCAATATCCTATAAGGCAAGTTAAAAATGCTTTGCCCTATACAAGCCCGTTCATGGTGGATTAAGGCGTCCTTTTTTTCCTGCTCCTTTTTCAGTTCTTCAAGGGTATATACCTTGTCCTTTTTTACATACCGAAATACCTTGTATAATTGTCCGTTTTGCCCCATTCGGTAATCACTCATTTTTCCATCCCTCCATCGGTTCAAGTTTCTTCAAGGCGTCATTCCAAACAAGCCCTGCCGTTCTGATATCATCGTCAACGCTTTGTGCTTCGTTTTCTGCCCTTGTTTCCGTCAACTTAAACTCATTACTGTTTACATAGCCGTGATTATTCGTTGCGTCAAAAACATAAACCATAGGCGGTATTTTGTAGTTCATGGCAAGCTGCTTTTTAACCGCCCCTATTGCGTTTTTGTAGTATCCGATACAATCACGCCAATCACGCCCCCGGCGTTCATAGTTGTTTATCGTCATACGGGTAACGCCCATATAAACCGCCCAATTTTCAATATCTGGAATTAGTTTGCGTTCCAGATCGGGGTTAGCGTTCACGGAGTTCACATAGGAAAAGTAATCAATGGTTTTCTGTATAAAATCATCAAGCCCCTTTTGTGTGTTCGGATACTCCGCAGGACGCCCCATCCTTGCCGTACTTGCGTTTATGGTCAAGTCAAGTATTGCGGTCAGATCGTCAGTTTCAAGCCGTTCACATAGCCTTGTACCGCTGCCGCTTGTCTTTCCTTTTGTGCCCTCATAAGGTACTAAATTTTCATTTTTCATCTTTTTTATGCACCTGCCTTTTTTCGTGTAAAGTATCAATGCCCCGGACTTAGTCAAAAAGCCCTTTTACAACCTCAAAATCGGCGTTATCAATACATCGTGTAGCGTGTGGCGTGTCCGTGTATTCCTTGCCGTTAAAATGCCCGTGTACCACATTTGCAACCGTTTTATTGCTAACCCCTAACACTTGCCCTACCCCGGTAAAGGTCGGTTTTCGGTGCGACTTTTGGCAGCGGTCACGATATCCATCAATTTTTATCTGTAATGTGGCGGTATCAATCATGTTTTTATATCCTGTTCTGCTTTGTTTTATGTATAGATAGCCATATATAGATATAGGTATACTATGGTGTACTGTAATAGGGTGTATCATAGTAACCAAAAAGCCCATTTTATAGGGGTTTTACTTCGGCAGCGGTCGTTTACTGTTCACTATGGTGTACTGTATAGTTCGCTATGGTGTACTTCGTTTTAGTTTCCAACCGTTGGAAAATTGATATACCGTTACATTCTCATTCCATCCGTTGTACTTGCCTTTTTGCCCGTATTTCACCTTTATAAAACCCTTTTCAATTAGTTCCTTTTTCAGCTTCGTTACATAGGATTTTTTATATCCGTATGCTTCAAAATGCTTTTCGGGAAACACAAAGTAACCGTTGCTATACCTTGTTTTTTTGTTTGGCTTTGCTTCGTTCAATATATCCTGTTCCGTTAACCCTAAATCATATATGCCGTTATAATCTTGTAACGCCTTGTATAAACAAGCCCGTTGTATTTCCGTTTCCTTGTGTACGCACATCACAATGTATAATTGCCTTGCGGCGTGTGATAGTTCCTGATAGGCCTCCTCCTCAAAAAGTTCGGGCGGTAACATTAAAAACTTTCCTGAAACCTGATCAGAATACAACCACTTATGTATTTTTGTATCGCTCATCGTCTTTTGCTCCGTTGTTTGTGGTGGTGTTCCTTTTACGGTTTATCTGTTCAACAAACGCCCAAAAGCGCGGTAAATCCTTGTGTTTTGGCGTTTCTGTTTTGTCCTGGTCTTTTCTCATACCTTTATGCTCCTGATAGCGTTCAACACTTCCTTTTTGCGTGTTGGAGAAAGTTCATTTTGCAACCATCGGGAAAGTGTAGCCGGGTTTATATCAAGTGCCGCTGCCACTTCAAAATATTTCAACCGTTTCTTTGCAATCGCCGTGCGTACTTCCATATTGTTTAATTGCATATGTCAGCCCTCCATCATAATCAACCGTCTGTTTATCTCCGCTTCAATTTCCTTGTAAAACCGATACCAAAACATAAAAGCGGCGTTTTCCTGCTCCGGCGTGTACCGTTCCATAACAACCGATAAATCAGTCATTATGCGCCACAATGTAGGCGTGTCAGCCTTTTTAATTGTTTCATTCATCCTTTTGTACCTCCTTGTTTTCCAACATTTCCCCGGTTAGCGTGTAAACTGATATTTGCGGTATGTCATAGCGATCACGCCAACCGTGCCGCCCGTCCGGGCTTGTTACCCGTTGCATTAGTGCGTGTATTTGTTTGTGGCAACCGTGACAAACCGTGCATAAATCCTCATATATGCGGTTTTCCTCCTGATATATCCACTTGTAACTAAGATGGTGGCACTCTAGCGGATTTTTCGCCGTTCCCCGTGTTTCACACATAACGCATTTATACCCGTCAATCTTCATCCGTTCGGCGGCTATCCGCTGCCATTTTTCGCTTTTCAGATATTCTCTATATTTTGCGTTATCCATCGCCTTTTTTGTCCTCCTGCAGTTCCCTAATACAATCAATAATTATTGACTTATAACTATCTTTTGCTTATGATTGTATATGAAAATAGTTGCGTTTACATATCGCATTTACAAGGGGTTTTACTATGAAAAATGAAAATAATTGCACTCACGATATACCGAAGTTCCGGGAAAGAATAGAATTGTTGCGTGGCGATACAGATCAAAAGGATTTTGCCAAAAGTATAGGGGTATCCGTCCGAACATATCAAAACTGGGTAAATCCGTTGTATAAGGGCTACAATGAAACAACCTCATACACTTTACCCAAAATAGAAACCGCTATGGTTATTTGTGAAAAATACGGGGTATCCCTTGATTACCTTTTCGGTCGGATAGATTGCGAAACAATCAATAACCAAAACATAAATAATCAGATAGGGCTAAACGATCAGGGTATAAAGGGGTTAGAAAATATAAAGTTATCGGATGATAACGCAGCTCTAAACGGTCAACCGGGGCTTTGTGTTCTTCCCGTCCTAAATGATATGTTAAGTGTGTATAATGGCAGCGGCTTTGAAAAAGTATTGCAGGGCGTTCGTGATTTTATGAATACTGAATATTGCGTTCCTGTTTACCATACCGAAAAGGGCGTTGTGATCAAAACGGAAAAAGGCGATACCGCTACAATCGAAACAATAAAATCATCCTCCCCGTTGGATACGATCGGAGGAAAAACCCAAACATACATAGACAAAAAAGGAAAGAAAACAAAGTTTGTTCAAGAAACCATACATATACAACACTTTGCAAAGGAAAATGATAACTATGATAATAAAGCCGTTGCGATAACAAAGGAATTTTTGGCAGCGGTCGCACTAAAGGAAATCGAACAAGGGCTAATTGAATTAAAAAAGGATATGGGGAAATAATACTTGTTCAATCCTTGTTATACAGTGCGTAAAACGGTCAAATTTGCGTTTTAAGGGCTTTACCCTAACATTTATACCCTAACGCTTTAAAACGCCGTTTTTGGTCTTTTTCGCAAGGCGTACAATCGTAAAACAGATATAGTATATTTTCGTTTACTTTTCGTTTACTTTTCGTATAGCGGACGGATACAAAACGGGTATCTAAAAATTAAAATATTATAGTTTATGTATTGTATCGTTCTATATACACATATATAAACTACAATATTTTAATTTCCCAAAGGGCGCACTTACATGTGGGCGTAACCCACATTGTAAACACTTCGCCCTGCTCCGTTGTGCGTTCTGAAAATATGCTTTTCACAAAGTCGCAAGCAATGCCCTTGTCCAGACAAAGGCGGCTTGTTGGGAGTTGCTCCCAAACCCTTCAAGCGGTAAACTTCGTTTTCCGATCTACGCACAAAATGTGCTTTCCGTAAAATTATACATAATCAGCATTATGCGTATAAATAAAATTTCACATAATTCAATTTATCTACAAAAATGTTTTTTGGCGTCCAGATCGGCGGCGTTGTGGTGTTATGGCAGCACAAAAAAATTATAAAAATGTGGTGCTATCACAAACAAAAAATAACCCCGGCAGCGGTCAAACTGTCCGGGGCTTTTCCTTGCGATCAGGAACACAAAACGGTAATAGGTATTTTACCTAAACCGGATCCGATTTAATGATATGCCATATTGATATGAAACCTTATAACCTCAATCGTGCGCCCGTTTTTCAAGCACTCATAACTAACCCGGTAAAGTGTGTTTTCGTTTATTTCCCGGCAAGCCACATCTAAAACCCTTGCTTTAAAGTGTACCATTTGCATTAGCTTATTTTCGCAATCGCACGCACGCCGTATATCTGCAACCGATATTTCAATATACGCCCCCTCTTTTGGTAAATACTTAAACAAACTATCCTTTTGCAATAGTTCAAAAATGCGGATTGCATAAACGCTTTTCATCTGCAAAATGTTTTCAAGGGCGTATTGTGTGTATCGTTCCTTTAACCCCAAAAGGAAAGGGCGCAAAGTTTCGTTTATGGAAATCTGAAAACCTTTATCATAGGCGCACATACTAACCCACGGAAACCCGATAAACTTTTCCTGCTCTTTATCGAATATCATTACATGACTACTCAATATTTCATCAGCGGTTTTTTTGGCGGTCATATAAAGGGCGTTTTTGGTTACTCCAAACATTTTGGCAAGTTCAGCCCCGGAAATAGCATAGGTTTTAAATTTTTCATCCCCAGGCTTTATCTGCATAATAACCGCACGCATTAGTTTTGCGGCGTTCAATGATAAAGTTTGTTTTCCTGCGATCAGGTCATTACTTTGTACCACATAGTTTGAATAGTTAGTGTTGAAATTAAAAGTTAGTTGTCCTTCAACCTGTTCTTGCTTGCGCCTTGCCATTGTTTACGCCCCCTTTGCTTTTACAACGATAACATAAAAACACTTCTTTTTCAATTAGTGTTTTATAAACCACCATAGGTAAATAAAGGTGGTTTTTGCCGTATCAAAAAGCCCACTTTTGATAGTTTTCCACAATCCAAAAGGTAAACAAAAGTGTTTTAAAGGGTAAATAAAAGTGTTTTCAAGGTAAACAAAAGTGTTTTTTAAACTTCAAAAAGGCAGTATATACGGGGCTTTGCGTGCCCTCTAAGTATAAGTATAGTAAGTATTCCTATATATGTATTTATTTAAGGCACGCCCGGAAACCATCAAAAAGGGTAAATAAAGGTGGTTTATACCGCTGCCGTTTCTTTTCTGGAATACCAAAACGGTATTTTAAAAACCACCAAAGGTAAACAAAAGTGTTTTTTAAGCGACTAAAATACAAATAGGTCGCTTTTCATCCGCTGCCGTTCACGATCAGGAACAAAAAGGGCGTAAAAAGCCCCTAAAACCATTTTAGCGTGTTTTTCCTTGCCTAAATGATTAAAGGGGCTAAATGGGGCTAATATGGGGCTTATACCGCCAAAACATCCTTTGCGGTCATTTCAGAAAACAATAAAGAAAACCTATTTTTCACGGCTTGCCCTTGTTCTTCATCAATAACTTGTTCCTCAATAAGTTCCTTTACCGCCCGGCGCATATATGATTTTGATATTTCATTAAATGCGCTGCTATCAAACAGGGCGTTTATATCTTCATCGTCACAAGTTCCAAGGAAATCTAAAACCCTTGCGTGCTTTTCCGCTTGTGCTTTTTCAACCTTGCCTTGCTCCGCTGCCTTGCGGTAACTATCCGCTAATACCTTGTATCCGTTCATATCCCTTGCGCTCCTTTGTGGTGGTTTACTGTATACTGTAATCTGTTTACAGTTTACTTTTTCTTTGCTTTCAAGTAGTTATATGTGGCGGTATATGTTTCCTCCTGCTCCGGGGTTAACTTGTGGCGGTTCATGTATTCGGTTAGTGCCTTTTCGGTCAGTTCCCCGATTTTCCCGTAACCGTCAACGCTTGTCCTGCTTTTCCATTGTAGTAATATATCCCGATCAATTCTAACCGAAAAAATATCCAATTCCTTTTTTTGTTCCGCTGCCGTTTCCTTTTTCGCCCGATCTGCTTTACCCGTTGTTTCTTCAACCATCACTTCAATCTTTTCTGGCTTTGTTTCCGTTTGCTCCGTTACGAACAAACCCGTTGTAGCCGCTGCCGCTTTGATACTCTTTTTAGTTGCCATTGTTCAAACCCTCCCTTTTCAAAAATTCATCAACAAACTTTTTATAATCAACCGTTGCGGTCGCTTTTGGTGCTTCGGTGTAAATATCGCCCCTCAATAGCTGCGCTTCTTTTACCGCCACGCTTTCCCGTATCTTTGTATCATATACAACCGTTTTCACGGCTTCGGCGGCGTTTTCAACATTTCCTTTTAGGGCTTGTGTCAGGTTAAGGCGTTCATTGTACCTTGTCAGTAATAACCCGGATACTTTCAAGCCGTTGTTGGTGTATTTGCGTACATTCTCAATAAAACCGCTTAATTGTTCCAATCCCTGCAAACTAAGTATTTCTAAGTTCATCGGAACAATAGCATAATCGGCAGCGGTTAAGGCGTTAAGGGTTAACAATCCTAAAGTAG
>JAZKYB010000024.1:0-1848 GCA_045611905.1 Acutalibacteraceae bacterium
GTTAACTGGTGTCCTTGCTGTAACACCTCTATTTCCGATGCTGAGGTTGAATACGAGGAAAAAGACGGCAATTTCTGGCATCTTCTTTACACAGTTAAAGAAACAGGCGAAAAACTCGAGCTTGCAACAACACGTCCCGAAACAATGCTTGGGGATACCGCTGTTGCTATCAATGCGGCTGATGAAAGATACAAGCATCTTCACGGCTGTCATGTAATTTTGCCTTTACTCAATAAAGAAATTCCAATTGTATGTGACGAACATGCAGATATGACAAAGGGTACAGGTGTTGTTAAAATTACTCCTGCCCACGACCCCAATGACTTTGAAGTTGGTTTAAGAAATAATCTTCCAATAGTACGCACCTTTACTTATGACGGACGTCTTACGGGTGCAGAAGATAAGAGAATTGCCGATGAACTTATTGCAAGCGGCAGAGCAACCGAAAATGAACCCGAGGTTCTTGACTGCGGTAAGTATGCCGGAATGACAACTATGGAAGCAAGAAAAGCAATTCTTGCAGACCTTGAAGCAGGCGGATATCTTAAGGAAGTTGAACCCCGCAAGCACGAGGTTGGCACTTGCTACCGTTGCCACAACACTATTGAACCTATGGTTTCAAAACAGTGGTTTGTTCGAATGGTACCCCTTGCAAAGCCCGCTATTGAAGCGGTTGAAAAGGGCGAAATTAAATTCGTTCCCGAAAGATTTACAAAGAATTATCTTAATTGGATGAACGGTACTCGCGACTGGTGTATTTCGCGTCAGCTTTGGTGGGGTCACCGTATTCCTGCTTGGTATTGTCAAGATTGCGGCGAAACTATCGTTTCAAAGTGTGAAGCAACCGTTTGCCCCAAGTGTGGTGGCACACATCTTAAGCAAGATGAAGACACCCTTGACACCTGGTTCTCATCAGCTCTTTGGCCCTTCTCAACACTTGGTTGGCCCGAAGAAACAGCTGACCTTAAGCACTATTATCCCACAAACACACTTGTTACGGGATATGATATCATCGGTTTCTGGGTATCCCGTATGATTTTCTCTGCACTTGAATATACAGGCCAAGTTCCGTTTGACACCGTGCTTATTCATGGTCTTGTTCGTGACTCGCAAGGTAGAAAAATGTCAAAATCACTTGGCAATGGTGTTGACCCGCTTGAAATTATTGACACATACGGTGCCGATGCATTAAGATTCTCACTTGCAACCGGTAACAGTCCCGGTAATGATATGCGTTATATTCCAGAACGCGTTGAAGCAAGCCGAAACTTTGCAAATAAAATTTGGAATGCTGCAAGATTTATTTTAATGAATCTTGAAAGTGACGAATTAATGCCGCTTAATTTAAATGCTTTGGCACTTGAAGATAAGTGGATATTATCAAAATACAATTCACTTGTTGCCGATGTTACCGAAAATCTTGATAAATACGAATTGGGTCTTGCTGTTCAAAAGCTTTATGACTTTATTTGGGATGTTTTCTGTGATTGGTATATCGAAATTTGCAAAGCCCGTTTAAATGGTGAAGATGAAATCGCAAAAAATACTGCCCGCAGCGTTTTGGTTTATGTGTTCACAAACACATTAAAGCTTTTGCATCCGTTTATGCCGTTTATCACCGAAGAAGTTTGGCAGTCAATGCCACACAGCGGCGAAGCGCTTATGATTAGCGAATGGCCAAAATTTGCAAAAGAATTGGCTTTTGAAACCGACGAAGCCAACTTCGAAAAGATTATGGCAGTTATCAAGGCGGTTCGTAACCGCCGTGCTGAAATGAATGTTCCACCAAGCAAAAAAGCCAAGGTTTGCATTGTCACAACCGACAAGACAACCTTTGAAAGTGGTACT
>JAZKYB010000025.1:0-1725 GCA_045611905.1 Acutalibacteraceae bacterium
TGGCACGGTTAAATTCACTTGAAACAACAATTAACCGTGAACAAATGCTTTTCGGCATTAACCAAGGTTGCACATATCCCGACCTTAGAATTAACCATATGAAAGAAATTGCCGATTTAGATTTAAATGGTTATGCAATTGGTGGTCTTGCAGTGGGTGAGCCGTCGGAAGTTATGTATGACATAATTGAAAAGGTTACACCCTTTATGCCAAAAAATAAAATTCGTTATTTAATGGGTGTTGGCACCCCTGCAAATATTCTTAATGCGGTTGAACGTGGGGTTGATTTATTTGACTGCGTAATGCCAAGCCGTAACGCTCGTCACGGCCATTTATTTACAAGCGAAGGCATTATGAATATCAACAACAAAAAGTATGAATTTGATATGCGCCCCATTGATGAAAATTGTGGTTGCCCTGTGTGTCAAAAATATTCAAGGGCATATGTGCGCCATCTTTTAAAAAGCCAAGAAATGCTTTCGCAACGGCTTTTGGTTATGCATAACCTTTGGTTTTACAATCACCTTATGGAAGATATCAGAAACGCACTTGATGAAGGCAGATTTGCTGAATTCAAGCGTGAAAAAGAGATTATATATTCAAAAAGAATATAGCACTTGCTTTTTTTGGAAAATTGGGGTATAATACCCATTGATATTTATTTTGGAGGAAGTTTTACAATGAATTTTGAACTTTTAACACTTGCTAAAAATACTAACAGCACTACAAGCATTATCATGATGGTATTGATATATGCAGTTCTTTTTGGCGGTATGTACTTAATCTTTATTCGTCCTAACCGCAAAAAGCAAAAAGAAGAACAAAAAATGCGTGAAAATTTGCAAGTTGGTGACGAGGTTTTAACTATCGGTGGTATTTACGGCCGTGTGGTTTCCTTGAAAGAAGACAGCATGATTATTGAATCTAAAGCTGACCGTAGCAAGCTTACTGTTGCTCGTTGGGCATTACAACAAAATCTTACCGTTCACGATGATGTTGCTAAAAAATAAGTTATAAACTTTGTCCCTGCCGAATAAACTTTATCGGGAGGGACATTTTTTATGGATAAAAAACTTGATTATATATTTTTTATAAAGGCATTACTGATTTTGGTTTTTACAACTGTTGCTTCGATGTTTGTTTTTGCAGCGGTTATGTATTTTTTAGAGGGTGGTTATGAATTTTCACCACTGTTTGCAACCATTTCTTTAGGTGTCGGCACACTTGTAACTTCTTTTTTTGCCTCTAAAAAAATTGGCAAGCGTGGTTTTTTGGTTGGTGCGATAATTGGTGCGGCTGCCTTTTTTGTTATAACACTTATTGGCTTAATGGCAAGTAAAGAAATTTTTACTTTAAACACATTGTTTCGTTTAATAATTTTAATGCTTTCTTCCAGTATTGGCGGAATTTTGGGTGTGAATAACAAAGCAAATCAAAAATACATATAAAAAAGCGGTAGAATTTTCTACCGCTTTTAATTATTTAATTATTGAATTGTAAAATTTGTCAAAATCATCAATGGCTTCATTTGCAATATTATTGTTGCCGTTAATTTTATTTTTAGTATCAACAAGTGATTGAATAAGCTCATCAAGTTCGTTTACAAATTCTTCAGATGTTTTAATGATGTTTTGACGAATTTCGCCCAATGATTCGTGTGCTTCATCAATGGATGAAATGTTTTTAGAAACCTCTTCATTAGACATATTCAAATTTTCTTCACTG
>JAZKYB010000026.1:0-2300 GCA_045611905.1 Acutalibacteraceae bacterium
ACCGTTTCATAACCGATATTGAAAGCCTTGAAGATGTTGTAAGAATAGCATATCATATTAAAAAGGATAATGAAGGAAAGGGTGATTAAATGAGTACACTTTATACCGATGAAAAAATACAAGCTGATAAGGAAAAAGAAGCGGTTTTCCGTGTAAAACAGCAATTACCTTATGAAGCGAAAATTCAACACGCAATAATACGCGCAAGGGAATTTCATCATGAAATGGAAAGTAAAGGAAAAGGTGTTCATGTTTCCGTTGGTGGTCTTGATTCCATAACCTTGTTTTTATTCCTTCACAGCATAGGAATTAAATGTTGCGCCATAAGTGCTTCTTCACTTGAAGATAAATCAATCGTGAAAGTGCATAAGGCATTAGGCGTGGAAAATGTGCCGCCCGAAATGAGCAAAACAGAAGTGCTAAAAACTTTTGGATACCCAATTTTATCGAAAGAGATAGCGAACAAAATACATATGCTACAACACCCGAGCGAAGAAAACAAAACCACCCGCCATGCGATTTTAACCGGGCAAACGGGTGAATTTGGCGGTTACAGAGTATCGCACAGAATGAAGTTATCACAAAAATGGCTTAAATTATTTGGTGGTGCTGATGCAGAAGGAAAAGCAATGGGATATCAAGAAGCACCATTCAAGGTAAGTGACCGTTGCTGTGAATTTCTCAAAGAAAGACCTTGTGAGAAATGGGCAAAAGAGCATAATTCAAGACCGTATACGGGTTTAATGGCAAGCGAACACGGAAGGCGCGAACGAATACTTATCCAAACGGGGTGCAACTATTATGGGAAGAACGGTGCAAGAAGTTGCCCGTTTGCAATCTTTCAACGCAACGATTTATTAAGGCTTTCGCTTGAAATGGATAAATACTACCATGAACATTGGACTGAATTTTCAAATACTCACCTTGATACTATCATACCCGAAATTTATGGCGAAATTCAAAGTGATGAAAACGGAAACCTTTACACCACGGGTGAAGATAGAACCGGGTGTTCAATGTGTGGGTTTGGCATACAACTTGAAAAGCGACCGAACCGATTTGATAACCTATTCAAGCGCAACCCACGCGAATGGGCATACTGGATGATAGATTGCGGATGGGGTGAAGTGCTTGATTACATTGGTATAGGATGGCGTAACGAAGGTGATGATATTTATATAAATGAAAGAAGGTGTAAAAATGGCAATAACTAAAGGTGGGGTTTTCTATGACCTTGAAGAAAGCTATTTCGAATTTACCGTATACACGGCAACTAACGAACCCGTAACATTCGTGTTTTCATCGAAATCGCACTTGGATAAATTCCGGGGGCAAGTTGGTGAATTCATTGATGATTTCAATATGTCAATTCGCCGCAAGTACGGAATATCACCGCATATGCGCGGGTATCCTGCCGTTATCCTTTACTCACGAATCGAAACACGGGGTTTTAAAATCTATTGGCATGGGTGCTGCCGTTCATTAAAGGAAGTTGAAGAAAAGATGAAAGAAGGGGTGCTGAATGGGTAATATAAGATGGCGTCATAAAGACATTGAAGAAATGAGGAAGGAAATCGAACGGTATAACCGCAAGGTTAAAAGGTTGGCAAAGAAGGGGTTTGAAAGTGATTTGTTCAAAATCTCAAAACCCTTTAAGGAAATTCAGAAGGATATCACCACAAGGGGTGAATACAAGGATTACCTTGCCCACCTTCGCAACTTGACCGAAAAGGGAAGTGAATACCGATATACGCCCGCAAGTGAAAAAGGTGTAGCAATATCAAAAGCAGAAGTTAAAGAACTTGACCGAATGATTAAGATTATCAATTCCGACCGAAGAAAACGCATTAAGGAATACCAAGAACGAACCGGGGCAACGGTTAAAAACCTACCCGAACACGATATTCAACAGTACACATTGCAATTAAAGCCCACCGTTGATAAGCAGTTGAAGAAACTGAATTACGGTGGTTCTATGAACCGCTTGAACTTTCAAAAATTCATCGAATCAGTACAAACCCAAAGCGATAAGGATTACATTGACCAACGGTTTGACCGTTTCCTTGAAACTTATATTGAACATCTTCCGCGCCATCTATCCGAACAGCAAAGTTATGATATCATTAACCGATTGGGAAAAATACCCGCAAAGGATTTTTATTACCTATCATTGGAATATCCCGAATTAACGGTTGAATTCCTTTATGACCCGCTCACCGTTGATGAAAAATATGAGCAGATAATATCGGTGCTTGATACGGTTGAATATGAAACATTCGATGTTGGAACGGATTACAACT